>QNBQ01000140.1 GCA_003645735.1 Candidatus Poribacteria bacterium | reverse complement strand
CCTTTCAGCTTGAAAGCGTAGAGGAAGAGGAGGAGGAGCGCCGAAAACGCCAGGCGGAAAGCGGGAAGGCTTACGAGCGTCGAAAGGGCGATCCCAAAAACCGCGCATATGACCGCCAGGGCCAACGCACCGCCCCTGCTCGCCCTGCCCGAGGGGATGGGACGGGAGGGCCTGTTGATCCTGTCTATTTCCACATCGCACCAGTCGTTTATCGCGTTGCCGGAGGATAGGATCAGGAGGGCCGAAACGGACGTTATTGCCAGCTTCGAAACCGGCCTGAGGCCGCCGGACGAGATAAACCCCCCTGCCCAAACCGATGCCAGCGCTATAAGCCCGTTCAGCGGCCTCATGAGCTCCAGATATCCCTTAACCCTCCGCATCACCCCACCCAGATCGGGTTCGTCAGACATCTGCCCTTCTCGGAGATCACCTCCATCCGGAGGTAGATCGGATGCGAGACGGCGATGTTGCAGGAGAACCTCTCCTCGAAAGCGGAGATCCTCAGCTTGCTGAAGACGATCTCCCTCCTCCGCCTCAGATCGCCCACTATCAACTTCGCCTGCTTCACCCTGCCGAACTCGGGCGTGGAGAGACAGACCGCTTCGACCTTGATCCTCCCAGCCGGCAGCTCCCCTCCCGAGGTGACCCTCCTGCCGCCCGCCTCGGCGAAGATCGCGCCGAACGGCCCGTCCGTCACGACGCATCTGCCGCTTCTGAGCGCCTCGTGCACTGCCTCCTCGCTCACCCCCTCCGGCAGGTGGACGCATGTCCTCGGCCTCCCAAAGGAGCCGCCCCTCCTCTCGCTCACCCAGAGGAACGGATAGCTCACCCTCCTGAAGCGGTTGAAATCGCCGTGGGCGTCGCTTCCGGCCACGATGAACATCCTACGGCCCGAAAGCAGAAGCTTCACCCAATGCCTGTAGCTTATCTCCAGCCCTATCTTCGAACACCCGTTCCAAAGCTGCATCCCGTAACATCCCCTCTCCGTCAGATCCTCATCGCTCCAGTGTCCTCTGTTCAACACTAGCCTGCTCAGGAAAGTGCTCCCCTCGTGGGGATGGGCGGCGTAGCCGTATCCTCCCGTCTCCCCCAGCCTCGCCAGGACCTCCTTCAGCGATAGATCGGGATGGTTTTTCAAGATGAACCTTCTCTTAGCGCCGTCCCCCCGCCCGGGGATGAACTGCCTGGATCTGAACGCCAGCAGGTGGACGTTCTGATCGGCGTGGTTGCCGCATGAAATCTCCTCTCCCAGCAGCACCGCAAACCCTTCCTCGCGCCCGTTGATCTCCTCCACCTCCCTCACAAGCTCCCTCCATCTGGAGAGGGATCTGTCCAGCCCGAGCACCTCCCCAGGGGGGATGTCGAGGTCGTAGGAGTGGTCGGTGACAGCGAACCAGCTCAGCCCGATCGCCTTGGCCATCTCCACCGCCGCCCAAACCGGCGCGCCGAACTCCACCTGGTCGTCCGTCTTGTCGGAGTGATAATGCACATCCCCGTAATACCATCCCTCAAGCGCCGGGAGGGGATCGTCCGAGACGTAAAGCTCGAACCCGTCGTGCGACAGACCGGGGAGGTTGTCGTTCTTAACCCTCCTCACCAGCCCGCCCGATTCATACGTGAAGAGCAGATCGACCCTCGCCCTGCCGACGATATCTTGCGGCAGCCTCAGCTTCGCCAGCCTGAAGATCGCTCTCTCCCTCAGCTCCTCCCCGCCCTCGAACAGAACGGCCCTGTAACGCCTACTCCCCTGGGATACGACAGCCTCCACCCTCAGCATCTTTATGGGGAAGAGGTGCGAGTCCTTGACAACCCACAGCAGCGGCAGTTTCCCTCCCCTTTTGACCCTCCACGGCGCATCCCCTATGATCTCAGGCCGCTTTCTATAGATGAAGCTCAGACCCTTCTTGAAGGCGAAGTGTATCTCGGCGTAAGCCGCCGTCAGCCTCTGGAAAACGAGGAGGATTGTCAGCGAGCAGATTATCAGAAACCCAAAGTTACACCTCATCATCGCCTGTATGTTTCCCCCTTCCACTTTATTTCGGTCGATCTAAGCCCGTGGATCGATATGGCGATCGAGTATCCTATCAGGAAAAGCTCGTATAAGGGCATCAGGGCGATGAGCCCGGGCTTTTTAAGCCTAAGGGCGGTTGTGCTCGCCAGGAGCAGATCGGCGGCGAACTTCGCCGAGAGGACGGCCGCCGAGACGAGCAACAGCGGCCTCCAAGCGATCCCGAGCAGAAACCCTATCGGTATGCAGAAGTGCAACAGCAGCATCGGCAAAAGCGGCAGGACGGTCCAACCGCGCGTCCTCAGCCCGCCGACGAGCCACCTCACCCGCTGGCTCATGAACTCCCGGGCGTTTCGGGGCGGATAGGTGTATACGACCGCCTCCGGATCGATCGCCGCCCTAACCCCCCACCTCTCCCTCCGCCTGACCTCCTGGATCAGCTGCGCGTCCTCCGTGACGGTCCGCCCCAGCTTCGAAAAACCGCCCACCTCCTCGATCAGCTCCCTTCTGTAGGCGATGTTATTCCCTATGCAGCTCACGGGCGTCCCAAGCCCCACCGCCCCGAAAGCCGCCCCGAGCAGGAACAGCATGTCAAGGGAGAGCAGCTCCGAGACCAAATCCAGCCTTCCCGAACGCTTTATGAGCGTGAACCCCACAACTAACCCCGTCTTCCCCTCGATCCTTGAGACCATCGACCTGACCCATCTCCGCCCCATCAGGCAGTCGGCGTCGGTGTTCAGGATCACCTCGCCGGCGCACGCCTTCAACCCCTCATCCAAGGCGTTCTGCTTGCCCGTCAGCCAGGGCGGCTTATAGGTCACCCTCACAAGCTTGACCCTCCCGTCGCCCCGCGCCGTCCGCTCCACCTCCTCCGCCGTCCCATCGGTCGACCTGTCGTCCACGACCACCACCTCCATAAGCTCGGCCGGGTAATCCTGGCTTAAAACGGCCCTCAGACACCTCCCTATCCTCCCCTCCTCGTTCCTCGCCGGTATCACAACGGAGACCCTGGGGCAAGCGCTCTCCCCTCCGCCCCTCTTATCGGCGAAAAAGCCGCCGATCCAAAGCATCAGGACGACCATCAGATAAAAACCGGCAAGCGATGTGAGCACAAGCCCGAACCAGGCCATCTCATGGATATTTTATCCCAAACCTGTGCTTGTAATAAAGCCTCGTCATCAGGATGATGAACGCCAGCCATAGGAGATAAACCGGCGCGAAGATCCCCACGGCGATCGAGAGCGACAAAACGCCCCATTTGTTCGCAGCCAGTATCGACGGAACCGATCTCGACGCGACCATCTTGACGTGCGCCGGCAGCGAGATCAACCCCGCCCCCAGGGCTATCGGATCCCTGAGCGCCGCTCCCGAGGCGAGGGCACATCCCAGCAGCGCCGAGCTTAAAATCATCGATCCCCTCATCCCCAAAACCGCCCCGATCGTCCTGTCCCCGCTGGCCAGATCCCCCTTCAGGTCGGGGAGCGTCGTGTTGACGAAGATCGACCCGACGCTGAGAAAGTAAGGGATCGACCCGATCCACATCCCCTCAGCTCCTCTCCCGGCGGCCAGCCAGCCCATCCCGAATGCCAGGACGCCGTAGCCGAAGGCGTTTGCCAACAGATCCAGAAACGGCCTCCCCTTCAGCCTGATCGGCCTGACCGAATAGATAACGCCCAACGCCGCTGAGGCGGCCAGGATGATGGGCGGAAGGGGATCGCCCCGGTATGCAAGCCAGGCCGCCGCCCACGCTCCCGCCATCAAAAGCGCCATTTCGAGCACGAGAAATTTCATCCTCACATATCCGCCAGCCACCAGGTAAAGCTTCTTATTCGCCGCGTCGCTCTCCACATCGGCTATCTGGTTCAGGATGTGGACGAACCCCATGAGCATCGAGAGGGGGGCGATCCCGAGGAGGAGCGGTGCGGGTGGCTTGAGGATAAAGGGAGGAAGCGGGCCGTCGGTGGCTGCCCTGAGATAGCCGGCCAGCATCAGCGACCAGAGCGGTATGAAAAGGGTCGGCCTGAGCACCATCAGGTAGTCCAGGGCCGCCCAGCTCATCTCACATCCTCCTCAGCCTGTTTGCGCGCGAGCAGAGGCCCACCAGAACGTTCAGCTTTAAAGCCGCCCACCTCATCAGCTCCCCCTCCAGCCCCAGTTTCGCCCTGAAGCTCAGATCCGTGTCGAACGAGTAGATCGAGATCCTGGGCAGCGAGAAGAGGTTGTCGGGGGAGAGGGGGATGAACGGGTCGGAGGTGAAGGCCGCCCTGTACCCGGCCCTCTCGACCTCCTTCCTCACCGCCTCGTTCCAGCAGCCGTAAGGGTAGGAGAAGAAATCTATCGGCACGCCGAGCCTTTGGATCAGCGACCTCCTCGACAACCCCACCTCGGCAGCTGCCACCGATTTAGGGGCGGCGTCGAGGAAGACGTGTGAGATGCCGTGCGAGCCGAAGTGGAATCCCTCCCCGGCCATCTCGACCGCCTGATCCGCCGACAGATGCCTGAACCTGCCGCATATCCGCGCATCCCACAGGTTCTCCCTCCCCAGGAAACCGGAGATCAGAAAGACGGTCGCGCTTATCCCGAGCGATTTGAGGATCGGGTAGGCGAACCTGTAGACGCATTCATATCCGTCGTCGAAGGTTACGAGGACGGATCTTTCGGGGAGGGGTTTTCCGGAGGTGAGGTGATCCACGAGTTGATAAGGGGAGATCGGCTCGAACCCCTCGGAGATGAGCAGCTCCATCTGCCTTCGAAACTTCTCGGGGGTGATCCGCGTCACCCCCAGCTCGGCCTTTGTATCGACTTTATGGTAGGTGAGGATCGTCGCGGAGCTGTTCGGCATGGACCTTCCCCAGGATCACCGACAGCTTCCCCTCCAGCTCCCTCACCCTCCTTTCAAGCTCCCTGACGGTCGAGATCATCTCGGGAAGCTTCCTCATGGCCGCCTGCCTTCGAAGCTCCTTGGCGTGCGGCTCGGCCGGGAAGCCCGAGACGAACTGATTGGGGGGGATATCCTTCGTGACGCCCGCCCTGGCGGCGACCGTGACGTTGTCGCCTATCCGGATGTGCCCGACGGCCCCGGACTGGCCCCCGAAGGTCACCCAGTTGCCGATCTGGGCGCTGCCGGCTATGCCGACCTGGGCGGTTATCAGGCAGTTCTCGCCGACCACGACGTTATGGGCGATCTGGACCAGGTTGTCTATCTTCGTGCCGCGCTTGATGATCGTCGCGCCGTTGGTCATCGTCGCCCTGTCTATCGTGGTGTTGGCCCCTATCTCCACGTCGTCCTCGATTATGACCGTGCCGATCTGGGGTATCTTGTAATGGCCCTCCTTGAACTTAGCGAACCCGAACCCGTCCGTCCCTATCCTCGCCCCGCTGTGGATTATCACCCTGTTTCCCACCTTGCACCTCTCCCTTATCGTCACGTTGGGGTGGATCACGGTGTCCGAGCCTATCTCGACCTCGTCCCCGATGTAGACGAACGGGTAGATGACGGTGTTGTCGCCGATCGAGACGTCATCGCCGATGTAGACGAACGGCATGATCACTACGCCTTTCCCCAGCTTGACGTTTCTGCCCAGCACGGCCAGCGGGTCGACCCCGGGGGTCAGCCTCTTGGGCTGAGGGGCGAACAGCTCCAGGACCCTGGCGAACCCATAAAACGGGTTATCGACCCTGATGAACGG
>QNBQ01000139.1 GCA_003645735.1 Candidatus Poribacteria bacterium | reverse complement strand
CTCGCCTATGGCGTGGTTGCTGGTGGCGCATGCGGTCACGACGGCGAAGTTCGGCCCCTTGAGCTTCAGCTGGATCGCTATCTGGCCGGCGGCCATGTTGATTATCTCGAAGGGGACGAAGAAGGGGCTGACCCTGCGCGGGCCCCTCTCAAGCAACACGCTGTGCTGCTCCTCCATCACCTCTATCCCGCCTATCCCCGATCCGACGATGACCCCCGCCCGGGAGCGATCGACCTTGCTCAGATCGATCCCGGCGTCCTCAAGGGCCATTAAAGCGGAGGCCAGCGCGTATTTGATGAAGTTCGGGAACCTCCTGGCGTCCCTGGGCGACATGAACTGGAGCGGATCGAAATCCTTCACCTCACCCGCTATCTGCGATTTGAAGGGGGTGGGGTCGAACTTGGTGACCCTATCGATGCCGTTCTCCCCTTTGGCGAGCGCGTCCCAGAACTTATCCTTCCCCGTCCCTATGGGCGTAACGACCCCTATGCCGGTTATGACGACCCGTTCTACGAAGCTCACTTTTCACCGCGTAAGGCTCCTCGCATTTGGGGCTTGGGGCGCTTCAGTTGAAACGCCCCAAGCCCAAGCTCATCCCTCGACCCTCGATTTGATGTAGTTTATTGCGTCCTGGACCGTCCTTATCTTCTCCGCGTCCTCGTCCGGTATCTCGATGTCGAACGCCTCCTCGAACGCCATGACCAGTTCGACCGTATCGAGCGAATCGGCGCCCAAGTCATCTATGAAGGACGCCTCCGGCTTGACCTTCTCGATGGCCACTTGGAGTTGTTCGGCGATGATCTCCTTGACCTTTGCCTCGATGTTCATCGTCTACCTCCTATTCAGAGGGATGTTAAGCTTACATGGCAATGCCGCCGTCGACTTGAATGACCTGTCCGGTGATGTATCTAGCGGCGTCGGATGCCAGGAATAACGCCGCTTTGGCCACGTCCTCCGGCTCCCCCGGAAACCCGAGCGGTATGGTCGAAAGCAGCTTCTCCCTCTCCTGCTCCGGCAGCTTGGCCGTCATCTCCGTCATGATGAACCCGGGGGCGATGGCGTTGACCCTTATACCCCACCTGGCCAGCTCCTTTGCGGCCGATTTGGTCAGGCCTATAACCCCCGCCTTCGATGCCGAGTAGTTCGCCTGGCCGACGTTCCCCACGATGCCCGCCACCGACGATATGTTGATTATACACCCGCTCCGCCTCTTCATCATCGCCCTGGCCGCCGCCCTCGTGCAGTTGAAGACCCCCGTCAGGTTTATCGAGAGAACCCTCTGCCAATCCTCATCCTTCATCCTCACCAGAAGCGCGTCGCGGGTGATGCCCGCGTTGTTGACGAGTATGTCGAGCGCTCCGAAGGCGTCGAGAGCCGCTTTGACCAGCCCCTCCGCATCGCGCGGATCGGACACGTCGCAGTGGACGTAGATCGCCTCACACCCTATCCCCCTTATCTCCTCCGCCGTCCTCTTGCCGGCCTCGTCGTCCACATCGCTCACCACGACCTTCGCCCCCTCCTTCGCGAAGAGGACCGCTATCGCCTTGCCTATCCCCCTGGCGGAGCCCGTGATCGCCGCCACCTTGCCCTCAAGCGCCCTCATATCAAACCTCCCACGACCTCCTCGACGTCCCCCGCCTCTTGAACCGAGATGGTTTTGACGCGGGGGCTTATCCTCGATATCAATCCGGATAAAACCCTTCCGGGGCCGACCTCGACGAAGACCTCCGCCCCCTCCTCTATCATCCTCTCGACGGAGTCCGTCCACCTGACCGGGCTTGTCAGCTGGCGGATCAGGTTCTCCTTGATCCGATCGGGATCGGACTCGAAATCGCCCGTGACGTTCTGAACCAGCTTGACCTCGGGCGGTTTGAACCCCATCCCATCGAGCTCGGCCTCAAGCCCCTCCTGGGCCGATCTCATCAGGGGTGAGTGGAAGGCGCCGCTCACCCTGAGCATCACGCACCTTTTGGCCCCCAACCGCTTGGCCGCCTCAACGGCCCTCTCGACCGCTTTCCTCTCGCCCGATATGACGATCTGCTCGGGCGAGTTGAAGTTGGCCGGGACGACGATCCCCTCCTTCGATCCCTCCCGACACGCCTCCTCGACCTTCCGCTCGTCCAGGCCGATTATCGCGGCCATAGCCCCCGGCCTCTCCTCGGAGGCCTTTGCCATCAGCTCGGCCCTCGCTTTGACGGCCCTCAGCCCGTCCTCAAACGACACCACCCCGGCCGCCACCAGCGCCGTGTATTCGCCCAGGCTGTGGCCCGCCACGATATCGGGCGAGAGCCCCCTGGCCCTCAGCGCCTCGAAGGCTGCCAGGCTGCAGACCATCACGGCGGGCTGGGTGTATCTCGTCTCCCTGAGCAGCTCCTCCGGCCCCTCGAAGCAGAGCTTCGATATCCCGAGGCCCAATATCCTATCGGCCTCCTCGAACAGCCTCCTGGCCTCGGGGAAGCTCTCGTAAAGCGATCTTCCCATCCCGACCTTCTGCGACCCCTGTCCGGGGAAGACGAAGGCCACGCTCATGGCGTTCAAAGCCTTATCACCGTTCCGGCGTAGGTCATGCCGCTGCCGAAAGAGACCATCAGGATGTTGTCCCCCTCCTTGGCTATTCCGTTTCTCCTGACCTCGTCCAGCGCCACGGCCACGGTCGCCGCCGAGGTGTTGCCGTATTTGTGGATGTTGACGTAGATCTTCTCCTTCGGTATGCCGAGCCTTTCCCCGACGGCGTCGATTATCCTTATGTTGGCCTGGTGCGGGATGAAGAGGTCGATGTCCTTAGGGGTCATGCCGGCCAGCTCCAGCGCCTTCAGCCCCGCCTCGGGCATCATCTTCACCCCCAGCTTGAACACCTCCCTGCCGCGCATCTTGAGGAAGTGGAGCCTCTTCTCGACGGTTTCGGGCGTGGCGGGCATTCTAGAGCCGCCGGCGGGCATCCCCAGCAGGAAGGGGTCGGCGTATTCGCCCGCCGCCCCGAGGAAGGAGCTCAATATCCCCCTGTCCTCCGTCGTCGCCCTCAACACCGCCGCCCCGGCCGCGTCCCCCAGAAGCACACAGGTCGTCCTGTCGGTCCAGTCCGTTACCCTCGACATCGTCTCGGCGGCGATGACCATGACCGTCCTCATCATGCCGGATCTTATGAACCCGTCGGCTATGGCCAGCCCGTATATGAAGCCGCAGCAGGCGGCCGATATGTCGAAGGCGCCGGCGTTGCGCGCCCCCAGCTTCCCCTGGATCACACAGGCCGTGGAGGGGAAAAGGGTGTCGGGGGTTATGGTGGCGACTATTATCGCCTCAAGCTCCAACGGGTTGACGCCCGCGTCCTCAAGCGCCCGCTTGGCAGCCTCAAGCCCCATGTCGGAGCTGGCCTCGTCCTCCGCCGCTATCCTCCTCTCGACGATCCCCGTCCTCTGCCTTATCCACTCGTCCGAGGTGTCGACCATCTTCTCGAGGTCGAAGTTGGTCAACACCTTCTCGGGCAGGTAGGAGCCCGTTCCGATTATGGCCGATCTTATCATCCTCTCAACCCTTGAAGCTTCCTTTCGATTTGAAGGTTTATCTCACGGGAGACGTATTCGGAGGCGACCCTTATGGCGTTTTTGATCGCGTTGGGAGGGGAGCTGCCGTGGGCGATTATACACGCCCCGTTTATGCCCAGCAGCGGGGCGCCCCCGTATTCGGCGTAATCGAGCTTTCTCCTGAGCCTCTTGAACCTGCCCTTAACCAGCAGCGCCCCTAATTTGGAGAGCGGCGATGAGAACAGCTGGGTCTTTATCATCTCGACGATCAAGTTGGCCAGCCCCTCCCCGAACTTCAGTATCACGTTCCCGACGAACCCATCGCACACCACGACGTCAACGGTCCCCGCCATCACATCCCGCCCCTCGACGTCCCCTATGAAGTTTATGGGCGCCTCCTTCAGGAGAGGCCTGGCGCCGAAGACCAGCTCGTTTCCCTTCACCTCCTCGGTCCCGATGTTGAGCAGCCCGACCCTCGGGTTCGGCTTTCCTAGGATCGACTCGGCGTATATGCTGCCCATGACGGCGAACTCGACCAGATCCTTCGGGGAGCAGTCGACGTTGGCCCCGGCGTCGATGACGACGGTTTGGTCGTATCTGTTGGGCATGACGACCGCTATGGCCGGCTTGGTAACCCCCCTCACCCTTCCGAGGATCGCCCTGGCTATGCCGTATGCCGCCCCGGTGCTGCCGGCGCTGACGAAGGCGTCCGCTTCCCCCGATTTGACCAGCTTGATCGCCACGGCCATCGAGGAGTCCAGCTTGTGTCGAACGGCATACAGCGGATCGTCGTCCATCTTGACCACGTCCTCCGCCGGGACGATCCTCACCTTTCGGGAGCTTTCGTATTTAAGCCTTCGAAGCTCCCCCTTTATGGCATCAGGCTTGCCGACGAGTATGACCTCAACGCCCAGCTCCTCCGCCGCCAGTATCGCCCCTTCCACCACGGCCCGAGGGGCGTAATCGCCCCCCATAGCGTCAACCGCTATCCTCATAGCTCTTCAGCTATCGGATACTCCCTTCCCTTATAGAAGCCGCACCTGGGGCAGGCCCTGTGCGGCATCTTCGGCTCGTGACAGTTCGGGCATATGGAGAGGCTTTTGAGGGGAAGGGCGTGATGGCTCCGACGCTTCCTCTTCCTCGACTTGGACACCTTCCTCTTCGGAACGGCCATCTCGATCACCCCTCCTGTTTGCCCAGCAGCTGGGCCAGTATTGCGAATTTGGAGCTTTTCATCCTCTCCCTCTCCTCACAGTCACATTCGACCACGTTGCGGTTGCCCCCGCAATAGGGACACAAGCCCTTACAGTTCTCGTCGCACAAGGGCCACAGCGGTATCTCCAACACGATGTATTTCCTCAGATCCTCGGCTATGTCGATCACCTCGTTCCGGTATCTGCTTATCCCCTGAGCCTCGTCCTCGAACTCGTCGACCGTCTCCCCCTCTTTGATCGGCTTGTATTGGATCTCGAACTTGGCCGTCAGCTCCCGCTCGAACGGCTCCAGGCACCTCCTGCACTCCTGTATCACCTTGAACTTCGCCTCTATCCTCGCGTAGACCTCCTCCCCCTGTCTGAAGGCGCGCAGATGGACCTCGATCGGGTTAACGAACTTGACGTCATCGAAGAAAAGCTCCAGATCCTCGTAACGGCACGAGAAGTAGAAATCCCTCGCGCCGTTATCCTCTATCTCCTTCAGCCTGAACCTTAGGTTTTCCGAGTTCAAACGCATCGTGTATCGCCCTTACCGCCTCTTCGGCGAATTTTCTCTCCACAACACAGGAGATCTTGATCTCCGATGTGCTTATCATCTGGATGTTTATCCCCTTATCGGCCAAAGCTTTAAACATCTTGGCCGCCACGCCGGCGTGGCTGCGCATGCCTATCCCAACGGCCGAGACTTTGGCGTCGTTGCTGTCCCAGGCCACGTCCTTGAACCCGATATCCTCTTTCAACCCCTCCACCGCCTCTATCGCCTTGGGCGGGTCGCTTTCCGAGACGCTGAACGACACGTCGGTGACGCCCCCGACGCTGGCGCTCTGGATGATCATGTCGACGTTTATGCTCCTATCGGCGAGGCTTTGGAAGATCTTGGCGGCGATCCCCGGCCTGTCGGGGACGCCTATGATCGTTATTTTGGCCTGGTTTTTATCCTGTGTGACCCCGCTTATGACGATAT
>QNBQ01000138.1 GCA_003645735.1 Candidatus Poribacteria bacterium | reverse complement strand
TGAGGGAGCCCGGCCTGAACGCGCGGCCCGCGGTCGCCGGCAGGGGGATCGCCCCCGAAGCCCGGGAGCTGGCAGAGGAGAAGGGGGTTTACGTGATCCTGGACGGGCGGGTGTTGGGGTAGAACCGCCGAGGGGCAGCCATGGGCGAGACGATCAAACGGAGGATACGGGAGAGGATATGGGAGGCGATGGAGAGGGAGGGGGTGGCGCTTTTCCCGGGCGCCTTCGGACGGATACCGAATTTCGTCGGCGCCCACAAGGCGGCGGAAAACTTGAACGAGCTGGAGGAGTGGAGGGCGGCCAAAAGGATAAAGGCCAACCCTGACTCGCCCCAATCCCACGCCAGAAGGCTGGCGCTCAGGCAGGGCAAGATCGTCTTCATGGCAGTGCCGAGGCTGAGGGAGGAGAGATGCTTCGTGATGATCGATCCGAAGATGGTGAGGGGCAGGGAGAGGTTCGCTGGGACGATCAAAGGGGCTTTCGCCCTGGGCAGGCAGGTTCACCCGGAGGAGATGCCGAGGATAGACCTGGTCCTGTTGGGATCGGTCGCCGTTAACCTCAAAGGGGCCAGAGTGGGGAAGGGGGGAGGGTATTCCGATCTGGAGTTCGCCCTGGCCCGTCAGCTCGGCTTAGTGGATGAATCGACGCCCGTGATCACAACTGTCCACCCGATCCAGATAGTCGATGACGAGATCCCTATGCTCCCCCACGACGTGCCGGTCGATTACATCATCACCCCCGAGGGGATCATCCGGACGGAGCGGGCTTATTCGAAGCCGAAGGGCATCCTGTGGGATCTCCTTGAGGAGGGCAAACTTGAATCGATCCCTATCCTGAGGCGGCTCAGAACCTCTCTCATCGGTTCCTAGCCCAGGCGTTTCCCCGCTGGTGAGCTTCAGCAGTTTCAGCTGTGCGAGATCCTCGGCTGAACCCTCCCCTCATCCGTCTCACCAGATCCTCACCCCGAAGTAACCCGTGATGAATTTAGCGGAGACGTATAGGAAGTAAAGGCCGAAGATCAGCTTCAAAGTGGTCGGTTTGAAACGCTTGATCACCGCTGCTCCTATCTGAGCTCCTATCACAGTGCCGGCGGCCAATATCAACCCCGCGCTTAAAGCTACGAACCCTTGAGCTAACTTGATGCCTCCTCCTACAACGGCCAAGGGGATCATCGTGGCCAACGATGTGCCCATGGTGATATAAACGGGCGCTTTGAAGAGGTAGATCAACCCCGGAACCAGCGCGTAACCGCCTCCAAGCCCGACCACCCCCGTCAAGACGCCTATGAGGAGGCCGAACGTCGCAAATCCCCATGCAGGCCCGGGTATACCGGAGCCCCCTTCTCGGCCCCCCGTGCCTCTCACACCCTCCCATATCATCCTGACCGCTGGCCAGAGGAAAGCGATTCCGAGGATCAGCCCTAATAGTTTGGCATGAGCCGTGAGCTTTGTGAAGAGCCAGGAGCCAATGAGCACGCCCAGAATCCCGGCAGAGCCGAGCCAGAGCGTGGCCTTCCTATCCAGGTTTCTCCTCACCAGATGGCCGTATCCGCCCGATATGGCGGTGAAGATGACGGCGAAAAGCGTGGTGCCTATGGCTATAGGGGCCGGATAGCCCATCCAGAAGTGAATCGCCGGCAACATGACGCTGCATCCCCCGGTGCCTATGAGCCCGCCTAACAGGCCGGCTAAAAGGCCGATGAGGGCGAGCAGAAACGCGTTCACTCCTGTCAAGGGGGGAACCCCCTTCCCCGCTTCTACGTTCGCCGAGATGGCCCATATCCCTATCCCGGCTATGACCCCGAGGAGCACGATCACAGGAACATAGCTTTTCATCCCTCATCCTCCGCGAAAATTGAGCGGAACCTCGGCAGGAATATTTTAACATATCTTCACATGAACAACAACGGGGAATCCCGGCCGAATCGCACTCCTCCCAGTTAAACGAGGCTGCGGGCCAGAGGTGAGGGCTTAACCGGGAGCTTACCCCCGGCGATTAGGGTATGGCCGTGGCCCGATGCATCTCAGCTCCCTCGGCCCCTCATCGAAATGCCATAGGGCCACAGTGTGCTCATCGGGCCGAAGTCGCTTCTTGATCGGCATCTTCCTCTCCGGATTCTCCACGTTCGATATCCTCAGCTCGTCGATCAGGCCGTCGAAGGTGCTGACCTCGCTCATGACCCCGTCGAGGTTCTTCATGCCGAGGTGAATGAAGGCCTCTGCCCCCGCCGGCAGCCCGCCCACAAAAAGCGGCAGATCGCTGTCGAAGATGAGGCTTGAAGGCATGTTCCCGAAGTAGCCCTGTTGCCCCGAACAGGGGGGCGAAGTCGATGTGCTTTCCTCCAAGCTTTGGTTTAGATTGCCGTAAAGCCTCGTTTTCGTCCTGATCGACCTTCGCCCAATCGCCAGGAAACAGGCCCTGCGGGGATTCCCCCTCTCCCCTCCCCACAGGGCGATCCCCTCAAGGAGGAAACGCAACGAGGAATCAACGTCTCAGCTCCACGATGAAATTCCTCCCAAGCCCGTCCACGCCCATCCCGTGCTCTCTGTATCGCCTGTTGAGGATGTTCTCGACGGCGAAGCTCAGCCTCATCCCGTAGGGCAGCCCCGTTCCGGCCCTCAGGTTGAGCGTATACCACCCCGGCGTGCCATACATCTGTATCCGCGGGTCGCGCTTATCCCCGGGCGACAGCCTATCCTGCTTGGCGGCGCCCCTGATGAAGAACTCGACCCACGCCCTTTCAGCCGGCTCCCAGAGCAGCCTGACCGTCCCCCTCAACGGCTGCTCCCTTCGGATCGGATCGCCCGTCTCCACGTCCTTTCCCCTCGTGAAGCTCAGATTGCCGTAAAGCGTCAGCTTCTCGGAGATCCTCAGCCTGCCCTCCGCCTCAACGCCCCTTATGACGGCCTCCTTGATGTTGGCGTGGACGAAGATGTTTATCTCGGGATGCTCGGCCTGGATATCCCTGTAGAGCTTCGGGATCTCCTGACCGGCGAAGAACTCCTCCACCGGCACCCTGGTCACCAGATCGAACACCTTCATGTGGTAGAAGGCCACCGATCCGGAGAACCTCTCCGATCTGAACTTAGCCCCGCACTCCATCGATATGCTCTTTTCGGGCTTCAGATGCGGGCTGGGCGCGTCTATCCCCTCGTTCGTCACTTCTACGGCGGTCGTGTCGTTGAGCGTCGGCGCCCTGAACCCCTGGTAGACGTTGGCGTAGAGGTTGACGCCCTCGATCAGGTTGAAGATCAGCCCGGCGTTGCCGGTTAAAGCGTTGCCCCCGCTCTCGAAAACCCCGAAGGCCGGGTCCCTGGAGGATAGATCCGATCTGGTCTCATATCTGGTGAACCTCGCCCCCAAGACGGCTTGCGCCCGATCGGTCAGCTTCAGCTCGGCCTGTCCGAACAGGTTGAAATCCCAGAAGGTCGACCCGTCCGGGAACCTGCCCCACTTCGTCCTTTTGAGAACCTCGCCGGTCGTTACATCCCTGTCCTCCCTCCAGCTGTCCAGCGCGTCGTAGTAAAACTCCGTCCCGACGGTCAGCTTGTGATCGGAAAGCGATCTCGTGAGCTGGGCCGAGATCCCAAGGGTGTGGACTGTGTCGTGTTTTATCGTCCGCTTCGTCTTCTTCCACTTGCGCGATTTGCGGCCCTCCTCCTGTCGGTGATATGAGAGCGTTATCGATGCTCCCCCCTGTCTGTAGTTGGCGTAGATCAGATCCCTGTTTTGGGGCGAGAAGAAATACTCCTCGTAGACCCTCGTGGAGACCTTGTCGTATCTGGGGACGTCGGGCTGTCTTGAGGCCTGATATCCCAGCTTCAGGACGCCCTCACCGAGCTTGACCCTCAGCTTGGCGTCGGCTGTGTATCCCTTCCAGTTCGTCGGCGCCTCGACGTCCACCGTCCAGGCGCCTTCGGGCAGCGTTTCGGGAGGGGGATTGGGGTTGGAGTTTATGATCGTCTTGACCGCTCCCCTGTAGGGACTGTCCTTTGGGGTGGGCACCAGCACGTCCACGCCCTTCCCCGGGCGGACGTCCCCCACCTGCCTGAAGGCGCCCTCCACCAGCAGGGCGAACCTCTCGGCGTTGACCTCGAAGCCTCCCCCCACCGCCCTCTCCCTGTTGGCCGAGGCGAGCTTGAGGGAGAGGAAAGGCCTGGCTTTGAGGCCCTCCTCGGAGAAGGCCGGCTCCTTCGTTATGACGTTTATGACTCCCCCCATCGCGAACGTCCCGTAAAGGGATGAGCCGGAGCCGCGCAACACCTCTATCCTGGAGACGCTGTGAAGCGGGATCGTCGCCAGATACTGGTTCGGCCCCGAGCGGAAGGTGGAGTTGTTGAGCCTGACCGTGTCGACCAGTATGAGCGTGTGATACCCCGTCAGGTTCCTTATGAAGGGGGAGCCCTGGCCGGGGGTGGTCACCTGGGCGAATATCCCCGCTTCCTCCCTCAAAAGCTCGGGGGTGGTCGTGGCGAAGTTGAACCTGGAAAGCTCCTCCTCCGTCACCACCGATACGGAAGCCGGCGTCCAAAACAAATCCCTTTCGCTTCTAGTGGCCGTTATGACGACCTCCTCCAATGCGATCGGCTTGGAGGAGACGAGGGCGGGCGTCACGAAGGCCAAGATCAAAACCACGCATGAGGCTGACCTCATCGAACACCTCCATGTCCGACTTTTTTGATAGGAGTCGTCCAATTTGGGCTAGCAAAAGGTATGCCCAGCCGCGGGAAGCTGAGGAAGGGCGCTGTTCGATCGAGGGTGCACGATTTGGGGCAGTTCAGGGGGGATAAGTGCACGAAATCGTGCACCCCTCACGGATCCGGTGTTCATCGAAGGTTTCGCCCCCTCCAATTCCCGATCGGAACCCCCGCCCTTGACAAAAATGTAACCCGAGTCATCTTCCGTAAATGTGAAAGGATTGGGCGTAGTGAGAAATATCAGGCCACTTGACGCTTGAAGGCGGGATCGGAGGCGATCCTCCTCAGTATGTCCCAATAGGCGCCTCTGTATCCGCGGCGGATCGCCTCCGCCAGGAGCTCGTTGGCGTTGTAGTTGTAATTCCTGTCGGGCCTGGAGGGGTCGAAGAAGAAAAACCTCTCATCTCCCCCTATAAGCTCGTCCAGGAGGTCGAATATCCGATCCGCTATCGAGGGCTCCAGGAAGAAGGTCGGCCCGTCCCCTTCTTGTTCCACCCCGAGCATCCCGGCCAGCTCCGTGCCCGGGTAGATCCTGACCCCAACGGCCACTCCGACCCTGTCCGGCTCGGCCTTCCTCATAAGCTCCACCGTCCTCCTGACGCTCCCCTCCGTCTCCCCCGGCGCCCCCAGAAGCAGGTCGAACATGACGGCGATCCTTTCTTCCCTGCATATCCTCGCCACCTCGATCAGATCCTCGGGCGAGAAATCCCTCTTAAGCCTTTTGAGCATCCCCTCATCGCCGCTGTCGACGCCGAAGTTTATCCCGACGCACCCCGCCCTCCTCATCGCCCTCGCCAGCTCCCGATCGAACGGCCTGGGCGAACAATAAGCATACCATCTGATCCTCCCGCCCAATCCCCTCCGCTCAAGCTCCCGACATACCTCCACGGCGTGCTCATACGGGATGTTGAACTCGCTGTCACAGGTGTGGAGGTGGTCTATCCCCATATCGATAAGCCTTTCCAGCTCATCGGCCACCGATGAAGGCGGCCTGAGCCGCACGACCCTCCCTTTTGCAAGCGGATCGGCGCAGTAGATGCACCTCCCGGTGCAC
>QNBQ01000137.1 GCA_003645735.1 Candidatus Poribacteria bacterium | reverse complement strand
GCGTTCAGCTTGACATCACCCCCCCTATATGGCACAATATTACCATCCAGCCGAGGTGTTAAGGGATGCTGCGTCCCGTTTCCCCTGTCGCCCCCGGTTTCGGGAGGACGGTCCTCCCCGGAGAGGGATATAGAGGGCGGTTGGGATCGGGGCCGCGGAGGAGCTCGGCCCGGACGGGGGAGGGGGTTTCGGATCTTTTTTTAAGCTTTCCGAGCCTGGAGCTGTTGAGCCTCTCCGAGAGGAGATTGGTCGGCCGATACAAAGCCCTTTTCGAAGGCTTCCCGTTCGGCTTCAAAATAGATATCTACGCCTGAGAGGTAAGCCATGGGAGAGATCAAAAAGGTCGTCCTCGCCTACTCCGGCGGCCTCGATACGTCGGTCATCCTCAAGTGGCTTCAGGAGGAATACGGGGCCGAGGTCATAACGTTCACGGCCGATCTGGGGCAGGGCGAGGATCTGGAGAAGGTGAGGGAGAGGGCTATAAAGACGGGCGCGAGCAAGGTTTACATCGAGGATCTGAAGGAGGAGTTCGTCTACAACTACGTCTTCCCGGCCCTCAAAGCGGGAGCGGTTTACGAGTCGAAGTATATGCTTTCAACCGCCCTGGGCAGGCCGCTTATAGCCAAGAAGCTGGTCGAGATAGCCGAGAAGGAGGGGGCCGACGCGGTCGCGCACGGCTGCACCGGCAAGGGGAACGATCAGGTCAGGTTCGAGGTGACCGTCTCGGCGCTCAACCCGAACCTGAAGGTCCTGGCGCCGGTGAGGGAGTGGTCGATGAGGTCGAGGGAGGAGGAGATCGAATACGCCATGAAACACGGCATACCGGTCGAGGCGACCAAGAAAAGCCCATACAGCGTCGACCTGAACCTGTGGGGGAGGAGCATAGAGTGCGGCGTTCTGGAGGACCCCTGGGTCGAGCCGCCCGAGGAGGTCTTCAAGCTGACCGTCTCCCCGAAGGAGGCGCCCGATGAGCCGACCTACCTGGAGATAGAGTTCAGGGAGGGGATACCCGTGGCGCTGAACGGGGAGGAGATGAACGGGGTCGAGCTGATCCAAAAGCTGAACGAGATAGCCGGCAGAAACGGGGTCGGAAGGGTCGATCTGGTGGAAAACAGGCTCGTGGGGATAAAGTCGAGGGAGGTCTACGAACACCCGGCGGCCACCGTCCTGCACACGGCCCTCAGAGGGCTGGAGGAGATCACGCTCGAGAGGGAGACCAGGCATTTCAAGGAGATACTGGCGAACAAATACGCAGAGCTGGTCTACTACGGCCTCTGGTTCCACCCGCTGAGGGAGGCGATAGACTCGTTCATGAACACGATCCACCGCACGACCACGGGCACCGTCAGGGTGAAGCTGTTCAAGGGCAGCTGCGCGGTCGTGGGCAGGAAATCGCCCTATTCGCTCTACGATTATTCACTCGCGACGTATGAGAAGGGCGACATGTTCGACCACAAGGCGGCTGAAGGCTTCATAAAGCTTTGGGGATTGCCGTTGAAGATAAAAGCCGCCGTCGATTCAAAGGCGAAGGGGGAGTGAGCATGACGAGGATCGACGGCAGGGCGCCCGATCAGCTCAGGCCCATAAGGATCATACGAAACTACATCAAACACGCCGAGGGGTCGGTCCTCATCTCGTTCGGGGACACGAAGGTCATATGCACCGCCTCGGTCGAGGAGAGAACGCCCAGGTTCATGGAGGAGCAGGACATCAAGGGGACGGGCTGGATCACGGCTGAATACTCGATGCTCCCCAGGGCCACCAGCACCAGACACGTGAGGGAGTCGACCAAGGGGAGGCTGAACGGCAGAACGCAGGAGATCCAGAGGCTGATAGGAAGGTCGCTCAGGGCGGTGGTGGATCTGCAGGCGCTGGGCGAAAGGACGATCTGGATAGATTGCGACGTGATCCAAGCGGACGGGGGCACCAGAACCGCAGCAATTACGGGCGGGTTCATCGCGCTGTGGGACGCGTGCGAGAAGCTCAGGAAACAGGGCCTTATAGATGAGATGCCCATAACCGACTTCATGGCCGCCGTAAGCGTCGGGATAGTCGACGGGGTGAAGATGCTCGACCTGTGTTACGAGGAGGATTACAAGGCGGAGGTCGATATGAACGTGGTGATGACCGGCAGGGGCAGGTTCGTCGAGATACAGGGGACGGCCGAATCGACGCCGTTTTCCAAAGAGGATCTCGACGATCTGCTTCAGCTTGCCTGGAAGGGGATCTCCCAGCTGATCAGGCTGGAACAAGAGCTGATAATGGGAAACCTGGATGAGATTAGTAGCGGCGACGCGTAACAGGGGGAAGATAAGGGAGATAAGCGAGGCGCTTTCGGGGCTCGGGGTGGAGCTGATCCCCCTCGACGAGCTTCCCGATCCCCCGGAGATCGAGGAGAAGAGGGAGACATATGAGGAGAACGCCGCCCACAAGGCCCTGATCGCCGCCCGCCACTCGGGCCTCCCCGCCGTAGCGGACGACTCGGGGCTTGAGGTGGAGGCGCTGGGAGGCGCCCCGGGGGTGAGATCGGCCAGGTTCGCCGCCTCCGACGCCGAAAGGATAGCAAAGCTCCTCAAGCTGCTCAAAGGGGTGCCCTTCGAGCGGAGAAGGGCCAGGTTCGTCTGCGTCGTCGCCTTCGCCACGCCCGACGGCCAGGTCGAGCTTTTCAGAGGGGAGTGCCACGGCTACATAACCGAGGAGCCGAGGGGGGAGGAGGGGTTCGGATACGACCCCGTCTTCCTCGTCCCCGAATACGGCAAGACCTTCGCCGAGCTGGGATTGGAGGTCAAAAACAGGATAAGCCACAGGGCCAGGGCGCTTCGGAAACTGAGGGGGTTCCTGGAGAGGAGGTTGAGCGATGAGGGAAGCCGTTAAAAACAGGCTCGTCCTTCACTTCCCGAAGGATCTGATCGACCAGCCCATAATCTACAGGCTGGCCAAGGAGTATGACCTGATCTTCAACATCCTCCAGGCGAAGATCACCCCCAGCGAGGAAGGGGTGATGGTGATCGAGCTGAGCGGCGACAGGGGCAACTACGAGGCGGGGGTCGATTACCTGAGGAGACAGGGCGTCAAAGTTCAGCCGCTCAGCGCCGACGTCAGACGGGTAGAGGAGAGGTGCGTCCACTGCGGGGTATGTCTGGCCGTCTGCGCCACCGGCGCGCTGTTCGTGGCCGATAGAAAAACCATGAGGATAGGGTTCGACGTCGATAAATGCACCGGATGCAGGCTCTGCGTCTCGGTCTGTCCATACGGGGCGATGGAGGTGACGTGGTGAGCCTTCCTTAAAAGCCGGCCTTGCGATCTGACCCGTTTTCGTTTAAACTTTAAGCCGTGAAATCCATCGATGAAGGGAGGGGAAGATGGGGGTTCAGATGAAATTCGATTTCAGGGACATCTTCCGCGCCGGTAGGCTTGGTTTCAGCGCCAGGAAGATCTTCACCCACTTCTTCGGCATCGCGCTCGCCTACATCATCTACGAAGCGATCTTCTACGTCACCTGCGCCATAGCCGACCCGGCGGTCGTCGGGGATGTGTGGAGGGAGTTCGGGCTTGGTGTGGTGTGGCCCTGGTCGAACACCGGCGCCATAGCTCTGCCGCTTGCGACCAAGATAGGGATGTGGGTCGGCCTGGTCATAGCGTTCGTCATCTTCTTCACCACCAGCCTGATGGTCTCGAAGATAACGATCGAAGAGCTCAGGGGCGACGAGTTCTACTCGATGAGGGATGCGGCCAAGTTCGCCAAGGAGAAGTGGACCACGCTGTTTCTGGCGTTCGTGTCGGTCATATTGATCTTCATCTTCTGCATGCTGTGGCCTTTAGCCCCGGCGCTCCTGGCCCTCATACCCAAAGGGGTGGGCGATTTCTTCCTGATGCTGGCCACCTTCCTCTTCATACCGGCCTTTTTCTTGGGGCTGGCCATGGTCTACACGGCGGCGGTCTTCGTCGTATCGCTCTTCCTGGCCCCCTCGATCACGGCGGTTGAGGGGTCCGACGCCTTCGAGGTGATCTACCAGGAATACAGGTTGCTCTGGGGGCAGCCGTGGAGGATGGTCTGGTATGAGGTTCTGTTACTGATGACCAAGGCGATCTGCGGGGCGATCTTCGCCGTCGCAAGCGGGGCCGGGCTGGGCCTGATACTGCTGCCCTCGGCGCTGATAGTGCCCGAAAAATATAAGCTCGTCCTCGGCAGAACCTTCTCCTGGCTCGGCATGATCGACGGGCCGCTGGCCAAACTGCTCAACCTGAGCAGACCGGCCGAGGTCCCCGTGATGCTGGGATGGATCGGGGGGATCCTCACCACGATAACCTTCCTGTTTGTAATCGGGATGATCGTCTCCTACGTTGCATCAATTGCCTCCGTCGGCAACACGATCATCTACGTCGTCCTCAGGAAACGGCACGACGACGAGAACCTGCTCGAAAGGAAGGAGGAAGAGGAGACCCCGACCATAACCCCGTCGGTCGAGGAGAAGAAGGAGGAAGAGAAGAAAGAGGAGAAGGCCGAGGAGAAAGCCGAGGAAAAGCCGGAGGAGAAGCCGGCTGAGGAGAAGGCCGCCGAGGGGAAACCGGCGGAGGAAAAGCCTTCTGAGGAGAAGCCGGAGGGCGAGGCGAAGGAGGAGGAAACCTCCGGCGGGTCAACCCAGCAGTCCTGATCGGAAGGGGATGATCCTCATATGGGAATCTTCAGCAAGATCGCCGAGAAGATCATAGGGTCGAAAAACGACAGGATACTGAAGAAGCTGTGGCCCATAGTCGAGAAGGTCAACAGCCTTGAACCCCAGATGGAGAAGCTGAGCGATGAGCAGCTGAGGGATAAGACCGAGGAGTTCAAGGAGAGGCTGAAAAAGGGCGAGACGCTGGACGACCTGCTCCCGGAGGCCTACGCGGTCGTCCGCGAGGCGGCCAAACGGACGCTGGGACAGAGACACTTCGACGTGCAGGTGCTGGGCGCCATAGTCCTGCATACCGGCAACATCGCCGAGATGAAGACCGGCGAAGGGAAAACGCTGACCGCCACTATGCCGGCCTACCTGAACGCGCTGACCGGCAGGGGCGTCCACATCGTCACGGTCAACGACTACCTGGCCAAAAGGGACGCCCAGTGGATGGGTCCCATCTACCACATGCTGGGGCTGAAGGTGGGGGTCATCCAGAACGAGACCGAGGACGGCAGGCCGCTGCCCTCCTTCATCTACGACCCCGAATACGAGACGGACGACGTGCGCTACAAGCACCTCAGGCCCGTCTCACGCAAGGAGGCCTATCTGGCGGACATCACCTACGGCGTCCACAGCGAGTTCGGCTTCGATTACCTGCGCGACAACATGGTCAGATCGCTGGACGAGAAGGTCCAAAGGGGGCACTACTACGCGATAATCGACGAGGTGGACAGCATCCTGATCGACGAGGCGCGAACCCCGCTGATAATCTCCGGCCCCAGCATCGACTCGCCCGAGGTCTACAGGCTTGCCGATAAGATCGTCCGCCAGCTCAAAAAGGGCGTGGATTACAAGGTCGATTACGAGGGGAGCAAACGAGGGACGGTCTACCTCACCGAGGAGGGGATCGCCAAGATCGAAAAGCTCCTCAAGGTGGACAACCTGTTCGACTACAGATACATGGACCTGTTCCACTACATCAACCAGGCGCTGGTCGCCCACGCCCTCTACAAGCGGGACGTCGACTACGTGGTGAAAAACGGACAGGTGATACTCGTCGATGAATACACCGGCAGGCTCCAGTTCGGCAAGAGGTTGAGCGACGGG
>QNBQ01000136.1 GCA_003645735.1 Candidatus Poribacteria bacterium | reverse complement strand
ATCCCCGGAAGGTAGGCGGCGGATACGAGATCTACCAGCCCGGAGGCGAACGGCTCCCGTTGGAGACGCTGGTGAGGTGGATGGAGGAGGTGCAGAGGGAGAGCGGCAGGACGAAGCATCTGTTCGCCAACGAGATCGGCCATCCGAATCAGATCGGGGACGAGCTCAGCGACGATTTCGGCCTGGGGAACGCCTTCTCCTTCCCCTCCAAGGAGGCGATGCGGAGCTTCATGCTCGCCATGATAAGCCCCGGGTATAAGGGCCTGAACCTGTTCGCCATGCGGCCGCTGCATCCCGCAAGGAGGCGGGAGGTGAGGTGGATGATGGAGCTGAGGGATGAGATCGTCGAGCGCATCGTTCGAACGAAACGGTTTCGGGCCGAACCGCCTCGGAGTGATCCTCCGGCTCTCAAGGGCCGCCGGGGTTCATCTCCCCGACGGCTACAACGCCACCTCGTTGATAGAGGCCGAAACGGCATCGAAGGGGCCTTTTGAGAGGAGGTTGGCTTATCAGTTCGTGTCGGTGGAGGACGAGGGGAGGTGGCTCCTCATCAGCTACGCTCCGCCGTTCCAAACGTTTTCCCTTAACCTCTTGATCCTCTCCAACATCTCCTTGATCCTCCGCTCATAGCCCTGATCGGACGGCTCGAACCATCCCCCCTCCACCCCTTCGGGCAGATACCTCTGATCGACCCAGTGGCCGGGGTAGGCGTGGGGGTATTTGTAGTCGGGGGAGCTGGTTTTGAGGTGGGAGGGAACGGGTTTGGCGCCCTCGTTTTTGATGTGCTCCAGCGCCTTGAAATAGGCGCCGACGCTGTTGGACTTGGGCGCCGTCGCCAGGTAAAGGGTCGCCTCGGCCAGGTGGTATTGGGCCTCGGGCAGGCCGACGTGCTCCAGCGCCTGGGCGCAAGCCGCCGTCAGGACGATCGCCATCGGATCGGCCAACCCTATGTCCTCGGCGGCCAGTATCAGCAGCCTCCTCATGATGAACCTGGGATCCTCCCCGGCGTGGATCATCTTGGCGAGCCAATAAAGCGCGGCGTCCGGATCGGAGCCTCTGACGCTTTTGATGAAAGCGGAGATCGTGTCGTAATGCTCGTCGGCGGCCTTGTCATACCTGACGATCCTCTCGCCGAGACACCTTTTGGCCGTCTCCATGTCGATCCGTATGACGCCGTCTCGATCGGGAGGGGTCGATTCGACGGCCAGCTCCAGCGAGTTGAGAGCGTTGCGCGCGTCGCCCCCGGCTGCCTTGGCCCAGAGCTTCAGAACCTCATCGGGAACCTCCACCCTCAGCCGACCGTAACCCCTCTCCGGGTCGTTCAACGCCCTTTTGAGCAGCTTTAGGATATCCTCCTCCGAGAGCGGCTCGAACCGGATGACGCGCGACCTGCTCACAAGCGGCGGTATGACCTCGTAGAACGGGTTTTCTGTGGTGACGCCGATCATGACGATCGTCCCGTCCTCCACGTGCGGCAGCAGCGCATCCTGCTGGGCTTTGTTCCACCTGTGAATCTCGTCGATCAGGAGTATCGTTCTCCTGCCGGCGGCCTTCCTCCTCCTGGCCGCCTCGATGACCCTCCTCAGCTCGCCCACCCCCGCCAGCACGGCGCTCATCCTCTCGAACGCCCCGCCGGCCTTCTCGGCCACGAGGAGGGCCAGGGAGGTCTTGCCCGTGCCGGGCGGCCCCCAGATTATCAGGCTTGACAGCAGCTTGCCCGCCTCCAAAGCCCTCCTGAGCGGCTTGTCCGGCCCCAGAACGTGCTCCTGGCCGACGAACTCCTCAAGCGATCGGGGCCTCATCCTGTAGGCCAGCGGCTCCGGGCTCCACCCCATCCCCTCGAAAAGCGACGGCCCCTCAACCTTCATCGCCCGATCCCCCCTCATCGGACGGCAGCTTCGGCCTGATCTGTATCCTCTTGCCGAAGAACTTCGCTGTCACCTCATCATACCCCTCGAAGAACTGCTTCCACTGAGGCGATTCGGCAAGATCCCTCCCGAAGACGATCGCCACGCCGCCGTCATCGGTCCGCTCTATACGACCGAAGAACCTGTTATGCGCGGCGTCTATCTGGAGGAGCCTGTGTTGGGTGAGCCAATCGGGCGGCTGAAGCGGGTCGAGCGTGTATCCGTTTTTGCCCACGAAGACCAGGCTCTTGAGCAACAGCTTCTCGCGCAGCTCCTTTATGGCGTTCGGCTCGCCGTGAACCAGGACGATCGACTTGGGCTTCATGTAGCTTATCTGCTGGCAGAGCTGGATCTGATCGGCATGGGCGGAGAGGTTGTATTTCCTGACCTCGCACCTCACCTCCACCTCCGTCCCCTCAAGCTCCAGCGTCCCGCCCTGTTCCAGCTCCTGCAACCTCCTCCCGGGAGACTCCTCGTCCTGATAGCCGGTGAGCAGTATGGCGTTTTTGGGGTTGGACGCCAGCCATCTGGCGTAATAGACGCTCGGCCCGCCCGTCAGCATCCCCGACGACGAGATTATGCACTTCGGCTCGGGCAGCAGCAGCGATTTCCTCTCCTCGGGGGATATAACCTTGACCACCTGGGGCATGCTCCCGTCGCCGCCCGACCAGAAGATCGGCTGGCGGGAGTTTTTGACGTAGTTGCGGAGCTTGGCGGGCAGATAATCCAGGAGCTCGGCGTAAAGGTCGCAGATGCTTCTCACAAGCCCGTCCACGTAGATGGGGAACTTGGGGATGATGCCGCTGAGCATGCTGAACTTGAGGATCAGGATCACCTCCTGCGCCCTGCCGAAGGCGAAGGCGGGGATCAGGGCCGTGCCGCCCCGCTCGATCACCTCGGCAACTGTTCTCGCCAGCTTGCCCTCCTCCACCTTCCTCGCCTCGTGTTTCGAATCGCCGTAGGTCGACTCGATTATCAACACGTCCGGCTCGAAGAAATCGATCGGCTCCATCCCGGCGACCGTCCTCTGGGAGGCGGTGGATATGTCGCCCGAATAGACGATCTTGGCCTCGGGGGTTTTCATCAGGATCGAGGCGGCGCCCATCACGTGACCGGCGGGGTGGAAGTAGACCTCTATCTCGGGGTCGTTCAGCGGCTTGAACCATTTGGAGAAGGGGGCGGTCCGTATCGCCCAGACGGCGCTCTCCACCATCCCCTTATCGAAGAGCCTGACCTCCGAGTCCTTCTCCTCCGATTCCCTCTCCATGATCTTGAGCGTGTCGTTGAGCAACACGGCGGCGATCAGCCTGGTGGGGGTGGTGGCGTAGATGGGGGTCGTGGGGAAGAGGGAGTGGATTATGGGCAGGGCGCCGCAGTGGTCGAGGTGGGCGTGTGAGATGAGGATCAGGTCGAGCCGATCGTTCGTCAGCTCCCTCAGAAGCTCGAGGTTGGGGAGCGCCTCCTCCCCCCTCCTGTTGACCCTTATGCCGGCGTCGAGCAGGATGTTCTTCCCGGCGACCTGGAGGAGGTAGCAGCTGGCCCCCACCTCCGTCCCGCCGCCCAGGGCCGTGAACCTCATCGCCCATCACCGCTTTCCTTTCAGGATCATCACCCAGATTATACTCGCGGGCCTCGAAGTTGTCAAACCGAGGAGGGGTGTGTTAAAATAAGTTAGCCGTCCGCGGGTGTGGGATGAGCTGGGTTCATCTGATCCTTCTCGTCTTGATCGCCGCCGTTTGCGGCTCTATAGGAAAGGCGATAGCCGGCTACTCCCGGGGGGGATGCCTGGTATCGGTGGCGCTGGGGCTTGTGGGGGCCGTGATAGGCACGTGGATGGCCGATAAGCTCGATCTCCCGATGCTGCTCGCCGTCAGGATCGGCCCCAAAAGGTTCCCCGTGGTCTGGGCGATAATAGGGTCGGCCCTGTTCGTCGCCTTCATAAACCTTCTCTCCGGAGGTCGCGGCCGGAGATGATATCGATTCTCACCAGAAGACTGATCCAGCTCGCTCTTGAGGAGGACATAGGCCCCGGGGATATAACCTCGCTTTACGTCGTGCCGGAATCCCTGGAGGGGGAGGCGGTTATACTCTCCAAGGGCGAGGGGGTGTTGGCCGGCTGTCACGTGGCCGAATACGTCTACCGGGAGATAGACCCCCGGGTGAGGTTTCTGCCGGAGAAGAGGGACGGGGACAGGATCGCCCCCGACCAGATCATCGCCCGCCTCATCGGCCCGGTCAGATCGATACTGATGGGGGAGCGCATCTGCCTCAACTTCCTCCAGAGGCTGTCCGGGATAGCCACGCTCACCTCCAAATTCGTCGAGGCGGTGAAGGGGCTTGACGTCAAGATAGCGGATACCCGCAAGACCACCCCCGGCTGGAGGGAGCTTGAGAAATACGCCGTCAGGGTGGGAGGGGGGTTCAACCACAGGTTCGGCCTTTACGATTCGATTCTGATAAAGGACAACCACATAGCCGCCGCCGGATCGATAACCGCCGCCGTCAAGGCGGCCAGAGAAAAAGCCTCCCACACCACCAAGATAGAGGTCGAGGTCGAGAAGCTGGAGGACATAGAGGAGGCGCTGAGGGCGGGGGTCGACATCATAATGCTGGACAACATGCCGATCGAGATGATCAGGCGGGCCGTCAGGATCATAGACGGGAGGGCGATAGTCGAGGTGTCGGGGGGGATAACGCTGGAGAACGTCAGGGAGGTGGCCGAGACGGGGGTCGACGTGATATCGATAGGCGCCCTGACCCATTCCGCCCCCCCGATCGATATGAGCATGGAGCTTTTGAGATGAGGCTCGGCGGCGAGGCTTTGTTCCGCCAGGTGACCGGCTCGACGAACGACGACGCCCTCATGCTGGCCAGGCTGGGCGCGCCGGAGGGGACGGTCGTCGTGGCCGATTATCAAACATCGGGAAGGGGGAGGAGGGGGAGGAGGTGGATCGCCCCGCCCGGATCGGCCGCCCTCATCTCCCTTATCCTCAGGCCCAACATACCCCCCGATATGCTCCCGCTTATAACGCTGGCATCCTCATCGGCGGTCGCACGGGCCATATCGAGGATGTGCGATCTGAAGCCCAGGTTGAAATGGCCGAACGATGTGACGATAAACGGCAGAAAGGCGGCGGGGGTGCTGCTGGAGAGCTTCGAGGGCGGAAGGCTGGCTATCCTCGGCATAGGGGTCAACGTCAACCTGAGGGAGGAGGAGCTTCCCCCTCACCCGAAGGGAGGGGCCACGTCGCTCAACCTGGAGGTCGGTCGGGAGGTGGACAGGTTCGAGCTTATAGAGCTGATCCTGGCGGAGCTGGAGGCGAGATACAAAGCGCTGAAGAGATGGGAGTTCGACGCCATCCTCTCCGAATACAGGCTCCTCTGCTCAACGCTCGGCAGGGAGGTCGAGGTCGAGGAGGGAGGGGTTAGGTTCAGGGGGATGGCGATAGACCTCGGCGAGAAGGGGGAGCTTATAGTCGCCCTCCCGGACGGTCGGCTGAGGAGGGTGTTCGATGGAGAGGTATCGGTTTATGAGATATGAGCCCTCCCCCGATTCGATCCGGCTGATCGAGAGGCTGGCCGAGGGCGAGCCGGACGTCGCCGCTTTGATCGGCCACCCGGAGGTGGGGGAGCGGTTCCTCATGAGGCTGGCCGTCCTATACGAGCACGCCCCGAGCTTCATTTTCGGCGGCGAGGTCCCCCCTGAGGAGCTTGAAAGCTTCATCGCCCAAACGGCCTCCTCCTACCTCAGGAGGTTCATCCTCAACTCCCCGCCCCCCGACTTGACCCCTAACCCCTCGCCGAGGAGGGTCGTCCTCTCCACCTTTTGGGAGAGGGACGTCTGGGACCCGGTCGACCACCTGAT
>QNBQ01000135.1 GCA_003645735.1 Candidatus Poribacteria bacterium | reverse complement strand
GTCCAGCATCGTGGCGTCCTCCCGGACCCAGATGGTGATCGTAACCTCGCCCTCGGGCAGCTCCCAGGTTCTCTCGAACGTCCCCCCGTCCAGCCACTGGTTGACCCTATCCCAATGCCACGTGTTGCCCTGTTGAACGGCCCATCTGTAATGGGTATCCTGGGTCTGCTGGGGGTTCTGATCTTCGGGGTCCGGAGGCACGACGGTGACCCAGAAGGAGTCGCTGTTTCCGTCCCAGGCTATCACCCTGCCCCAGATGGCGTATTTATCCTTCTTGGGGATGTTCACGATGAATTTAGCATATCCCTGACCTCCCCCACCGGTTGCGGGAGGGCCGGGCATCCAGATGAACTTGCCCCTGGAGGGTTCATCCGGCTTCGGCCCCCCCTGTTTCTTGGCATCCTCGGGAACGCCCACCACCATGGGAGGTTGTATCTCATTAGCTAACTCCGCCTCTAAAGCTATCGTCACTTCCTTTTTGGCAAGCGAGATACCGAAGGGAAGCATCATCAGCCCTATCAATCCGGCCATCAGATAACGAGCCACGCCTCTCCCCCTCCTTTCCGGTGGTTTGGAAGCGCCCCAGGAGGGACGCTCCCTAAGCCCTTTTACTTAACCTTTATCTCAGCCCACGTGAGCGGCAGCTTGCCCTCAGGTTCGACCGGGGCGGCCAGCTCGGACGGCAGTTTCGGGTTGACCTCCGCCTCGTCATCCGAGAGGTTGTCCGTTATGTAGAGGCAGTCCAACATCGTGGCATCCTCTCGGACCCAGATGGTTATCGTGACCTGGCCTTTGGGCAGATCCCATTTCCTCTCGAACGTCCCCCCGTCGAGCCACTGGTTGACCTTGTCCCAGTGCCATGTATTGCCCTGGGCGACCGCCCACCTGTAATGGGTGTCCTGTGTCTCCTGAGGGTTTTGATCGGCGGGGTCCGGAGGCACGACGGTGACCCAGAAGGAGTCGCTGTTTCCGTCCCAGGCTATCACCCTGCCCCAGATGGCGTATGTTCCGGCTTTGGGGATGTCCACGACGAACCTGGCATACCCCTCATCTCCTCCGCCGGTTGCGGGAGGGCCGGGCATCCAGATGAACTTGCCGCCGGACGGCTCATCCGGCTTCGGGCCGCCCTGGGCCTCGGCGTCGGCCGGCGTGGCCACGACCATAGGGGCCACTATCTCATCGGCGTCCTCCGCCTCGATAGCTATCTCGACGGCGCGGGCCGAAAATGCAAATGCTAAGGCGATTGCCAACGCTATGGCCGCTGTTCTCATTATACCCCTCCCTAAATCCGAGTAATTTCAACTCCCCCCATGGGAGCCTGAGCAATTGAGCGGGTTGCGCGATCGAAGCGATCAGATGAGGCACCCAGGCCGGCTCGGCGCTCCACCCCTCCTCGCCCGTCAGCTCCAACCCCTCACCGGTGGCCAGGTCGATCAGACCTATCCGCCATCCGCCGCCCTCCCCCTCGAACTGATAGGCTATCCATCTGCCATCGGGCGACCACCGCGGAACCGCGTCGTCCAGCTCGTTATCAGTCAGCTTGGCGATGATCCTCCCCTCCAAGTCCATCACGTATATCTCCAGATCGCCGTCGCGCATCGAGGTGAAGGCGATCTTCCTCCCGTCGGGCGACCAGTCCGGATAGGAGTCCAGAAAGGGCGAATCGGTGAGCCGCCTTTCGATCCCATCCCTCAGATCCAGCACGTAGATCTCGAAATCCCCGGTTCTATCGGAGGCGAAGGCGATCGCTCTGCCATCGGGCGACCAATCCGGGAGGATATCATCGCCCGGGCTTCGCGTCAGCCTCTCGATCCTCCCCGTATCCAGCTCCACCGCGTATATGTCGAAATCGCCCGATCTATTCGAGCTGAAGGCTATCCGGCTTCCATCGGGCGACCAGCAAGGCGCCTTATCCTCGGAGGGGTTGTGGGTTATCCTCTCAACCTCGCCCGTCCGGAGATCCATCAGGTAGATCTCAGCGTTTCCATCCCGGTATGAGAAGAAGGCGATCCGCGAGCCGTCGGGCGACCAGGCCGGGTAGAGGTCGGAAGCCGGATGCCTCGTTATGTTCTCCTGCCTCTCCCCCCTCAGGTCGGAAAGATAGATCTCCCAGTTGCCGTCCCGATCGGTCGCGAAGGCGAGCGAAGCCTGCCAAGCCCGCGATCCCCCACCGCACCAAATCAGCAGAGCGAACAGCCCTGAGCCGACAACCCCCTTCATCGGCTCCCTCAAGGGGAGGTCGCAAGGGGATTATAAACCATTCCGGGGTTGATGTCAATACCCCGACGGCGTTATAATTTCCGAGCGGCTAAAAGGCGAGGAGGTGAGGGTATGAAAAAGGTGAGGGTTGGGCTTGTCGGGTCGGGTTTCGTCGCCGAAATACACGTCGAGGCCTTCAAAAGGGTGGCGGCCGCGGAGGTGATAGCCGTGGCCTCCCCCACGGAGGAGCACGTCAAAAGCTTCGCCCAAAGGCATAACATACCCCACTGGTTCACCGATTACAGGAAGATGCTGGAGATGGACGAGCTGGACATGATAGTCATAGGGGCGCCGAACTACGTCCACGCCCAGATCGCCATAGACGCCGCAAACGCCGGGAAACACGTCGTATGCGAGAAGCCGCTCTGCATGAACCTGAAAGAAGCCGACGCGATGATAGAGGCGTGCAGGAAGGCCGGGGTTAAGCTGATGTATGCCGAGGAGCTGTGTTTCGCGCCGAAATACGTGAGGCTGAAGCAGCTGATGGACGAGGGCGCCTTCGGGAAGGTCTATCACATCAAGCAGAGCGAGAAACACGACGGCCCTCACTCCCCCTGGTTCTGGGACGTGGAGCTTTCGGGCGGAGGGGTGACGATGGACATGGGATGTCATGCGATCCAGTTCTTCAGGTGGATGCTCGGCGGCAACCCCAAACCCCTGAGCGTCTACGCCGAGATGGACACCTACGTCCACAAGGACAAGACCAGAGGTGACGATAACAGCCTGGTGATCATCAACTTCGAGACCGACTGGGGAGTGGTGACCTGCCTGGCGGAGGAGAGCTGGGCCAAAAAAGGCGGGATGGACGACAAGGCCGAGGTTTACGGCTCCGACGGGGTGGCCTACGCCGATCTGCTCAGGGGGATATCGATCGTGACCTACAGCGAAAAGGGTTACAGCTACGCGGTCGAGAAGGCGAGCAGGACCGTGGGATGGTCGTTCACGATATACGAGGAGGCCTGGAATTACGGCTTCCCTCAGGAGATGGAGCACTTCGTCGATTGCGTCCTGAACGACAAAGAGCCGCTGGTGACGGGCGAGGACGGCAGAGCCGTGCTGGAGATCATCTTCGCCGCCTATCAATCGGCGGGAACGGGCCAAAAGGTCGAGTTCCCCTTCACGACCGACGCCGAAAAGCCTATCGACCTGTGGAAGAGGAGCTGACGACCCTCCACAGGATGATCTGATCTACGGCGATATCGGCGTTTCCCCTCCAGATGACCCTCGTCTCCACTCCCCCTCCCGGGTGATCGAACGGGAGGGGGATCAGCTTATATACGCCTTTCGGCAGCTCCTCCGCCTTGAGATCACGCGAGGAGGTGATCGGGCTTCCGCCGCCCACACAGGTGTCGAGCGTCGCTATAATCCCCTCCCCGTCGGAGAGCCGTTTCAACCTGAAAAGGGCCAGATAGCTCCCCTCCCCCAACGGGGAGTAAGGCCCGTAGATGACGAAGCCCGGCTCCGCTTTTCCCCTCACCGCCGCCCAGGCCTCTTCCCCGATCGCCTCCGGATCTTCCATCCTCTCCCCCGACCTGTGCGGCAGATCCGCCGCTTCGAACGAGGCGACGAACTCAAGCTTGCCAACCTTAGAAACGGGGGAGATCAGCTCCCCTGAGGGGAGGATCTCAAGCGGTATCGACACCTCCTCCCCCTTTCCATCCCAGGAGACGGAGAGGATGACGGCCTCCCCCGAGGGGATGCCGGAGATGACGACGGCAACGGTTTGGGCCGGCTCGATCGGGATCTCATCCGGCTCTATAGACCCCTCCTCCAGTCCGCCCAAAAGGGCGAGCGAGATCTCGCGCCTCGAAGGGGCGAAGCTGTGGATGGATAAGGCGAAGCTCAAGGGAACCCCCTCCAAGCCGACGAGGCGATCGGGTTTCCTGACGAGCAGCTCCCTCGACCGCATCTCCCGTAGGTAGAGCTCCGCCAGGTGATCGGGTCTGACGGCCATGTATTCCGGGCCGAGGCGGTGAAGGATCTCCTTCAACATAGCTAGATCGGCGAACCAGTTCAGCACGAACACGTGGAGGAAGGCCGGTCTCTCATCCGGCGTCATCGACCTTATCTCCGATACCAACCTCGATATCTGCTCCTCCCTGGGGATGCCCTTCCTCCAGCTCGTGACGGCGTGGAAGACGGGGACGTTCCCATAGGTCGGATAGGTCGCCTGGGAGTAACCGGAGACGCGCCGACCGTAATCGGGGAAGATAGCCCTGAGGAAGGGTATCCTTTCGGCATACCGGCTTATCAGCTTCGAATCGGTCGCTCCCATTATCCAAATCTCCCTCAGGTCCATCAGATCCATGTATCTCCCGGTCTGCTCTAGGAAGCCGTCGAAGACCGAGATCCGATCCCTGAACCTCCTCCCATATGAGTCAGGATACATGTATCCTATGCCCGAAACGGCCGCCAAGAAGCGGTCGTTTTCGGAGGCGGTGGAGTAGTAGTAATCGACGATGTCGGGGATGAGCATGTAGGCCGAGGGGGAGATCGTCCAGCCCAGGGGGATCTCCCCCCTCACGCCGCTTCTCCAGAGCTTGGGGAAGTTGTTGGTTGTCAACACGGGGAGGTTATCGCCGTCGGAGATGATGAATGAGATGTAGACCTTATCCCTTTGGAGTTTTGGGGCCGGAGGCGTTTTCTGACGGAACCTCTCGATCCTTATTCCGGAGTGAACGGATAGGTTGGTGCAGTTTATCGACCCGACCAGATATTTGCCGAACTCCGAGAAGAGGGTGACGCCCGGCCCTTCGCCCATTCCAACCCCTTCGCCTGCCCAGGGGTAGCTCATGACGGGGATGTTGATCGGCATCCTCGCCAAAAGCTCTTCCACCAGCCTGACCTCCTCGTCCGGGGAGGCGCTCTCCTCGGCGCCGTCCACCGGGCCCGATACCCAGAAGATAAAGGCCCTGTTTTGGACGAGGTAGTCCCTCAAACCCAGGTGATCCGGATGCGAGCAGGCGATCAGGTGATGGTTCAGCTTATCCCATAGGTTGTCGAACGCCCATCTGTAGGCGTCCACGTCTTTCCCCCACCTCCCGCGCAGATCGGCTAGAACAGGCAGCTTGAAGCGCTCCGCCAGGCGAGGGGAGAGGACCACGCCGTTTTCGACCGCTGCTATCATGGTCGCCACGTTCTTGCTCGCCGGCAGGCGGGGATCGTATATCACCATCCCCTTCACCTCATCCCCAAACCTCCTCAGAAGTTCCTCCGGCGGGCCGACCTTCGTCGTCCGTTTGATCCAGCCCCTTTTTATCATCCAATCGAGCCAAAGCTCGTCGGTGGGGTTGAACAGACAGTAGATCCGGGGACGGGAGCGGTTGACGATCCCCTGCAGGGTGAAGACCATGAGCTGCTCATCGGGGAGCCGACCCCTCAGATCCACGATCATCAGCTCAGGGGCGGGCGGTTTGGAGCGGGGGAATATATCGGGGAAAGGTCGAGGCTCCCGAACGGGTTCGATATCCCTGGGAAACCCCGAGGGTCGGGGCTGGGGAGCCAAGCGCCGTTTGAAATCGGCG
>QNBQ01000134.1 GCA_003645735.1 Candidatus Poribacteria bacterium | reverse complement strand
GCTCCGCTTCATAGAGGCGATCCGCAAAGCGAGGGCCGACCTGATTATCACCCACTACCCCGAGGACTACCACGAGGATCACAGGATAGTCAGCCGGATCGCCACCACGGCCGGTTTCCTGGCGAGCGTGCCCAACATAGAGACCGAATCGCCGCCCCTCGACTGGATACCCCCCGTCTACTACATGGACACGTTGGCCGGGATAGGGTTCCTCCCAACGGATTACGTCGACATAACGGAGGAGATCGAGACGAAGCTGGAGATGCTGGCCTGCCACGAGAGCCAGGTCAAATGGCTGAAGGAACACGACGGGATCGATATCCTCGACTTCGTCAGGACGGTCAACAGGTTCAGGGGGCTGCAGGTCGGGGTTCCCTATGCGGAGGGGTTCAGAAGGCACGAGGCGTGGGGGAGGATGAGGTTGGCGCTCGAGAGGCTCCTCCCCTGAGCCTTTCACAGGCCCCGCCCGCCTCACCTCAGGCCCATTCGGGGCGGAGCGGGGCCTTTCGTTACGGAGGCGATCGGATGTCCAGAAGGTTCTGGAGGGTTTTCGTGATCATCGCGGCGATAGGGTTTTTGGGGTGGGCCGTCAGCTCGCTTTACGTGTGGCTTACAGCCTTCAACGTTCCGAAGCCCCCGGGGAGGCCGAGCTACAAGGCGTCGGAGGTCGAGCGGCTGCTAAACGAGGGGAGGATCGATGAGGCGATAGAGGCGTATGAGTCGCTCCCGCACCTGCCCTTATCGGATCTCTCCCTGAGGATCGCGGGGATATACGAGAGGAGGGGCGAGCTGAGGAAGGCGCTCAGGATATACGCCTGTTTGAGGGTCTTCGCCGGAAGCGGCGATGAGGAGCTGAGGTCGATAGGCGAGAGGGCAAAGGAGGGGTTCGAGAGGGTGAGGCGTTTGACCGGGCGGCCCTGAGCCGGTTAAAATTACCCATCCCCTCCCACAGGAGATTTCCCGATGACATCGCTAAGCCGATCTTCATGAGCAGGCGGAGGAGAGCCGAACGGCAGCTCAGGGCGACGGAGACAAACCGTTGACACCCGGCTCGCGGGGGGATAAAATGAGCTTAGCTCGGGATTCGAATCCCAGGGGTGGATCTAGGTGAGGAGGATATCGCGTCGGGAGTTTCTCAAAATCTCATCGATCTGCCCCCTCGCCCTGACATACATGGGAAGGGGAGGTAAAGCCATGTCTGGAAAGCCGAAAAAGCCGAACGTCATATTGATCATCACCGACGATCAGGGATACGGCGATCTGGCCTGTCACGGTAACCCAATAATCAGGACGCCGAACCTCGACAGGCTCTACGCCGAGAGCGTCAGGTTCACCAACTTCCACGTCGCCCCCACCTGCTCGCCCACCAGGGCCGGGCTGATGACCGGGCTTTATAACAACAAAACGGGCGTCTGGCACACGATAGCCGGCAGGTCGCTCCTGAGGGAGGGGTTGGTCACGATGGCCGACGTCTTCAGGGAGAACGGGTATCGGACGGCGATCTTCGGGAAGTGGCACCTCGGCGATAACTACCCCTTCAGGCCGCAGGACAGGGGGTTCGAGGAGGTTTTGATACATAAAGGCGGAGGGGTGGGGCAGACACCGGATTACTGGGGCAATGACTATTTCGACGACACCTACTTCCGCAACGGGAAGCCCGAGAAGTTCGAGGGATACTGCACCGACGTCTGGTTCGGGGAGGCGATGAAGTTCATCGAGGAGTGCGCCAAAAAGTCCCAGCCCTTCTTCTGCTATATCGCCACCAACGCCCCCCACGGGCCCTACAACGTCCCCGACCGCTACGCGGATCTCTACAGAGGGAAGGTCCCTGAGCCGAGGGCGAGGTTTTGGGGGATGATAACGAACATCGACGAGAACGTCGGCAGGCTGAGGGCGAAGCTCGAGGGGCTGGGGATCGATCGGGACACGATCCTGATCTTCACCACCGACAACGGCACGTCGGAGGGGTGCCGTCTGGACAAGGATGGGTTCGTCGTGGACGGCTACAACGCGGGGATGCGCGGCAAGAAGGGGTCGGAGTATGAGGGGGGCCACAGGGTGCCCTTCTTCCTGCGCTGGCCCGGCGGCGGCCTGGACAAGGGGAGGGATATCGATAAGCTGGCGGCCGGTATCGACGTGTTGCCCACGTTGATAGACCTCTGCGGCCTGAAGGCCCCGGAGGGGGTCGAGTTCGACGGGATCAGCCTCAAGCCGCTGCTGACCGGGGAGGCCGAGGCGTGGCCCGACAGGGTCATAATCGTCGACTCCCAGCGGGTCGAAAACCCGATCAAGTGGAGGAAATGCGCCGTCATGACCCAGAGGTGGAGGCTGATAAACGGCGAGGAGCTTTACGATATGAGGGTCGATCCGGGCCAGAGGAGGGACGTTTCCAAGGAGCATCCGGAGGTGGTGAGCTGGCTGAGGGACGAGTATGAGAGGTGGTGGGATTCGATCTCGAAGACGTTCGACCAGGGGCCTCCGATCGTCTTGGGGTCGTCGCGCGAGCCTGAAAGCGCTTTGACGGCTCATGACTGGCACGGAGAGGCCTGCCCCTGGAACCAGGGGCTGATAAGGAGAGGGCTTGAGTGCAACGGGTATTGGGTGGTGAGGTTTGAGTCGGACGGGGTTTACGAGTTCGAGCTGAGGAGGTGGCCTAAGGAGGCGGACGTGCCGCTGGACGGGGCGGTTCCTGGCGGGAGGGCTTTCGATTTCAAGGAGGCGAGGATAAGGATAGGGGATTTAGAGGAATCGAAACCGGTCGAGCCGGGAAGCAAATGTGTGACGTTCAGGCTCGCCCTGCGCGCCGGCGTAACCCGTCTCCAGACCTTCCTGATCTATGGGGAGGGGAGGTCGATAGGTGCGTATTACGTCTACGTCAGAAAGGTCGGGTGAGGGGGTTCAGTGTATCCCCGACACCTCAGGGTGAGGTTTAAGGGATGGCTGGGATCAAACGGGTTTCGGTGCCGATATCGTGGATGAGATGCGCTGCCAAGGTGGGGAGGGCGATCGGGAGGCCTAAGGGCGTCGAGGGCGTGACCGTCAACCTCCCCTCGGGGAAAGCGGCCCTGACCTACATCCCCGGCCTGGAGGATCTTTCGGAGATCAAAAGGGCCCTGGCGGAGCCTTCGGAGGAGCGAGCCGAAGAAGCGGAGGATGCTTATCGCCTGGGCCTTGACGGCGCCGATCATCCTATGGACCTTCCACCTGACGGGCCGCTGCATCGGCAAGATGTTGATCAGGCGGTTGAGGTTCTATGTGGTTCAGAGCGACGTGGTGAACGGCAAGTGCAAATATTGCGGATACGAGGCTTGACAGCCCGTCTTGAACAGCTTATAATCCGGATGCCGCCCGGGTCAATCCTTCGAGGAGGTCGAGCGCTTGAGGGACAGGGAACTTCGCGAGATAATAGAGAAGGGCGAGGACGCCTTCACCGAGTTCAAGGATGAGAGGACGCATCCGGAGGAGATCGCCGCCTCCCTCGTCGCCTTCGCCAACGCTCAAGGCGGCAGGCTCATAATCGGCGTCTCCGACGAGGGGGAGATCCTCGGCGTCGGCGATCCGGACGCCGTGATGCAGAGGATAGATCAGATAAGCTTCAACAACTGCGAACCCCCTGTCACCTGTTTCCAGGAGAAGGTTAAAATCGACGACAAGATCGTCATCGTCGTGCATATCCCAAAGGGAGGTCAGAGGCCCTACCGGACGAGGCGGGGGATGTTCTTCATCAGAACCTCCTCGGGGAAGAGACAGGCGACCAGGGAGGAGCTGCTCAGGATATTCCAAGAGGCGAAGGCTTTGAACCCCGATGAGATACCCGTGCCCGGCACGTCAGCCCAGGAGATCGACGTCCGATACTTCGGAAATTTCTTCAGGGAGGCTTTCGGGAGGAGGGTCGAGGAGGAGGGCGTCGAGCTGGAGCGGATCTTGATGAACATGAAGCTGATGACCGCTGAAGGGCTGCTCACGACCGCCGGGCTGCTCCTCTTCGGCGAGAACCCCCAAAGACACCTGCCGTGGGCGAAGATCCACATCGTGAGGTTCGAGGGGACGGAGATATCCGAAAGCCTGCTCGATCAGAAGGAGATAACGGGGACGCTCTTCGAACAGCTGGAGGAGGCGGAGAGGGTCCTCAAAAGCCACATCAGGGTGGCGGGCAGGATAGAGGGGTTTAAGAGGGAGGACATATACGAGATCCCTTTAGAGGCGCTGAGGGAAGCGGTTGTGAACGCGGTGGCGCATAGAGACTACTCCATCCGCTCACACATAAGGGTCTTCATCTTCGACGACAGGGTCGAGGTGAGAAGCCCCGGAGGGCTCCCGAACACCGTCACGGTTGAGAACATAAGATACGGCATTCACGTCGAGAGGAACCCCGTTATAGTCTCGTTTCTGACGAAGAGGGGCTTCATGGGGCAGATCGGGACGGGGATCGTGAGGATGATAAGGCTCATGAGGGAGCGGGTCGGCAGGGAGCCGGAGTTTTACGAGAGAGGCTTCGAGTTCCACGTCATCCTGCCCAAAAGGCGGATCGAAGCTCTCCCTGATCGGGGATCGAATCGCGCCCTCGGTGGGGACGGCCAAGGTTGATCCGTTCCAGGTGATCCCCGGCGATCGGATGGGCGGCATCTATCACCTCCCGGCCTTCACCTCGCCCCAGAGGACGGCCAGCTTCGCGCGAGGGGTCATCCCCATAGCCTCTTTGAGGATCTTGGCGTAATAAACGAAGTTCTGGCCTATCTCGATCGCCTCCTTAAGCTCCACCTTCGAGAGGGTCTCCCCGACGAGAACCGAGTTGAAGATTATCGTGCCGTCCCCGTATTTGGCCTCGTAGACGGCGGGAGGCTCACCCCTCCCCATGCCGTCTGAGAATCTCCTCGACCTCCTTGGCGCCCTCCTCGTAGAACTTCTCCTCATCGGGCGCAAGGTATTTGAGCAGCCTGAGGAACTCCCCGGCGTGAACCCTCTCCTCGTCGGCGATATCGAGCAGAACCTCCTTGGCCGCCTCGTCGTCGATCGACTCGGCGAGCTGGGTGTAAAGCTGAACCGCCTCGTATTCGGCGGCCACCAGAAACCTTATGGCCCTTATAAGCTCCTGACGGGTCAGCTTCCTGTCGACCGTCATACCCGAGAAAGGCGTCCCAAATTCCGGCACGACACACCTCCGAAAGCCCAAATTTCAGATCCGGCTTTAATTCTACACCGGGGGGAATCGGAAGTCAAAGGCGCTTGATATACTTCCCGCCGGAGACGGGAAGAGGGGGAGAGTTGGATGAGGTCGGTGATCGGCTCCTTGACTTAACCTTCCCCCGGGTGGTATAGTATCCTCGACTCGAAGGACATCCCTTTTGGAGGTCGAGGCGTGGTGAGGGGTAAGGTTGTTCTCGTCCTCATCGGGCTGCTCTCGGCGGCCCTCATCGTCGGGTGCGCTGCCCCGACCGCTCAAGGGCCGGGGAGAGCCGCGCAGGAGAAGCCCGCTCCGCCTCAGAAGCCCGAGGCCGCTAAGCCCGCCGAGCAGGTTCAGGTCGGAAAGAGCTACATCGAGAACGACAAGTCTACGGGCGAGATATCAGGGAGCTGCACGCTGGCCATCCTGTCGCTGCCCTCGCTCGGCAGAAGGCTCGATCAGGCGAACTACGCCCTCAAAAACCTGGCCAACCTGTTGAGCCGGACGACCAAGGTGAACGTCGACCCCAGCTCGGGCGTCAGGACGGTCAACTCCAAGGACGTGAGGATGCTCAACGCGCCCTTCCTGCTCGTCAAACCGGCCAAGGAGCTGTCCAACCCCTCTGTCCGCGAGTCGCTGGCCGAATACGTCAAG
>QNBQ01000133.1 GCA_003645735.1 Candidatus Poribacteria bacterium | reverse complement strand
CCCACCTCGGCTACAGGAGATACCCCGATGTGGTCACCAGCATCGAGTTCGAGAGGATGCTCTCCGCCTCCGGCCCATATGGAGGACATCTGGTCAGGCCGTCCGACGGCAGACCGCCCAGGAGGATCGCCTGGATACAGTGCGTCGGGTCGAGGGACGCTAGCTGTAACCGCGAGTATTGCTCGACCGTCTGCTGCACCTACGCGATAAAACAGGCGATGGTCGCCAGGGAACACGTGCCGCACGAGCTTGAGGAGACGATCTTCTTCATGGACATGAGGACTCAGGGGAAGGATTTCGACAAGTTCTGCGAGCGCGCCGTGAGGGAAGGCGTGGAGCTGGTGAGGGGAAGGGTATATGAGGTCGAGAGGAACGATGCCGGCGAGCTGATACTCAAATACGTGGACGAAAGCGGGGTTCCCAAGAGGAGGGCGTTCGACCTGGTGGTTCTGTCCGTCGGGTTCGAGCCGTCGGAGGATGTGGTCAAGCTCGCCAAGAAGCTGGGCGTCCAGCTGAACCCCTACGGCTTCTGCCAGACCGATCCGCTGGCGCCCGTGGAGACCTCCAAACCCGGCCTGTTCGTCTGCGGCGCGTTCTCCGGCCCCAAAGATATCCCCGAGACGGTGATGGGGGCGAGCGGGGCGGCGGGGAGCGCATCGGTCCTGCTTTCGCCCGCCAGGAAGAGCATGACGGTCGAAAAGGAGTACCCGCCGGAGAGGGACGTGAGCGGTGAGGAGCCGAGGATAGGTGTGTTCGTCTGCCACTGCGGCATCAACATAGGCGGCGTGGTGAACGTGCCGGAGGTGGTGGAGTTCGCCAAGACCCTGCCGAACGTCGTCTACGCCGAGGACAACCTCTACACCTGCTCCCAAGATACCCAGGAGCGGATAAAGGAGAAGATCAGGGAGCACAACCTGAACAGGGTGGTCATCGCCTCCTGCTCCCCCAGGACGCACGAGCCGCTCTTCCAGGAGACGATAAGGGAGGCCGGGCTGAACAAGTATCTGCTCGAGATGGTCAACATCCGCGATCAGTGCTCCTGGGTGCACATGAACGATCCTAAGCGTGCGACGGAGAAGGCGAAGGATCTGGTGAAGATGGCGGTTTATAAAGCGAGGCTAAAGGAGCCGCTGAAGCCGCCGACGATACCGGTTAAAAAATCGGCTCTGGTGATAGGCGGCGGGGTGGCCGGCATGACCGCGGCGCTGACGCTGGCCGATCAGGGGTTCGAGGTGCACCTGGTCGAAAGGAGCGGCGAGCTGGGCGGCATGGCCAGGAGGATACACGAGACGATCGAAGGCGCCGACGTGAGAGCTTTCCTGGACGACCTGATAAAACGGGTCGAGGAACACCCGCTCATCAGGGTCTACACCCACGCCTACATCGTGGACGCCTACGGATACGTCGGCAACTTCACGACCGAGATAATGAGATACCGCGGCAGATCGGTCGAGAGGATAGAGCACGGGGTGACGATCATCGCCACCGGCGCTGAGGAATACAAGCCCAGGGAATACCTCTACGGGAAGGATCCGAGGGTGCTGACCCAGCTGGAGCTTGAGGAGGAGATCGCGAAGCGTAACCCCGACGTAGTTGATTGCGATACCCTCGTGATGATCCTGTGCGTCGGCTCGCGCGACGCCGAGCGGCCCTACTGCAGCAAGGTCTGTTGCAACCAGGCGATCAAGAACGCCCTGAAGCTCAAGGAGCTGAAGCCCGAGATGAACATCTACATCCTCTACCGCGACATCAGAACCTACGGCTTCTACGAGCTGTTCTACCGCGAGGCGAGGGAGAAGGGGGTCGTCTTCCTGCGATACGACCCGGAGGACAAACCGAGGGTGAGCCAGGTCAAGAGGGACGGCAGGCATCTGTTGAGGGTCGAGCTGAGGGATCCGGTGCTGGGCGAGGAGGTGGCGATCGACGCGGATATCATCGCGTTGAGCGTGCCGATGGTTCCGCCCGAAAGCGCCAAGGAGCTGGCCACGCTTTACAAGGTGCCGTTGAACGAGGACGGCTTCTTCCTGGAGGCGCACGTCAAGCTCCGCCCCGTTGAGTTCGCAACCGACGGGGTTTTCCTGTGCGGGACGGCCCACGCGCCCAAGTCGATCTCCGAGAGCATCGCCCAGGCGAAGGCGGCGGCGTCGCGGGCGGCCGCCGTGTTGGTCAAGGATTTCCTGGTAGCGGAGGGGATCGTTTGCGAGGTGAATGAGGATATCTGCGGCGGATGCGGCATCTGTGAAGCGCTTTGCCCCTACGGCGCCATAAGCGTCGATCGGGAGAGGCGCGTGGCGGTCGTCAACGAGGCGCTCTGCAAAGGGTGCGGCACCTGCGCCGCGGCCTGCCCCTCCGGCGCCGCGCAGCTCAGGGGGTTCAAGAGGGATCAGATATCGGAGATGATCAGGGCAGCCTTGACGGAGGTGTGAGGAGATGGCCGAGTTTGAACCCAAGATCATCGGTTTCTGCTGTAACTGGTGCGCCTACGCGGGCGCCGATCTGGCCGGGATAAGCCGCCTCCAATACCCGCCGAATCTGAGGATAATCAGGGTGATGTGCTCCGGATCGGTCGATCCGGAGCACATCCTCCAAGCCTTCAGGATGGGGGCCGACGGGGTGTTCATCGGCGGATGTCATCCCGGCGACTGCCATTACATCTCCGGCAACTACAAGACGATGAGGAAGGTGATGTTGCTCAAAAAGCTGTTGCCCCAGCTGGGGCTTGAGCCTGAAAGGCTCAGGCTCGAATGGATATCGGCGGCCGAGGGGGCGAGGTTCGCCCAGGTGATCACCGAGTTCACCGAACAGATCAAAAAGCTGGGGCCTAACCCGTGGAAAGGAGCGGGAAGATGAGCAAGCTTAAGCTGGCGATCGGATTGGGATCGACCTGTTCGGGATGTGACATAGCCATACTCGACATCGCCGAAAGGGTTTTGGAGCTCGTCGATCTGGCCGACATAGTCTTCTGGCCGACGGCGATGGATTTCAAGCTGAGCGACCTGGAGAAGTTCGGCGAAGGGGAGATCGACCTGGCGCTTTACCACGGGACGGTCAGAACTTCGGAACAGGAACACATCGCCCATCTCCTGAGGGAGAAGTCGAAGGCGGTTTTGGCGTTCGGCTCGTGCGCCTGCTTCGGCGGCATACCCGGCCTGTGCAACCTGACCAGCAGGGATGAGATCTTCAGGACGGTCTACAAGGAGACGCCGTCGACCGACAACCCCGATTTCGTCACGCCGCAGACGGAGGTCGAGGTCGGGAAGTTCAAGCTGACGCTGCCGGAGCTTTACGACGAGGGCAAGGCGTTGACGCAGGTCATCGACGTCGATTACTTCCTGCCCGGCTGTCCGCCGCCCGTGGAGCTGATAGAGAAGCTGATACCGGTGCTGAGGGGGATGCAGGCCGGCGAGCTTCCTCCTAAAGGAACGGTGATCGCCTCGGAAAAAACGGTCTGCGACGAGTGCCCCCTGAGGAAGGAGAACAAGATGATCGATCGCGTAGCCAGGGTTCACGAGATCATACCCGACCCGGAGAGGTGCCTGCTGGAGCAGGGGATACTGTGCATGGGACCGGCGACCAGAGGCGGTTGCGGCGCCAGGTGCACGAAAGCGCTGATGCCGTGTCGGGGATGCATGGGGCCGCCGCCCGGGGTGAAAGATCAGGGCGCCAGGATGATCTCCGCCATCGCCTCCATCCTGGGCGTCGAGGAGGAGGGTCAGATGTCCGAGGAGGAGGTGGCGAGGATCATCGACGGGATAAAGGATCCGGTCGGCAACTTCTACCGCTTCACGTTGCCGACGGCTTTGTTAAACAGGAAAGTGAGGTAGGGCGATGATGAAGAGGATCACGATCGAGCCGATAACCAGGCTGGAGGGGGAGGCCAAGATAGAGATCTTCTTAAACGAGGAGGGGGACGTCGAGGAGGCCTTCTTCCAGGTGGTTGAGCTGCGGGGGTTCGAGAAGTTCTGCGAGGGTAGAGCGGTTGAGGAGATGCCCCGGATAACCCCCCGCATCTGCGGGGTCTGTCCGGGGGCACACCACATGGCCTCCACAAAGGCGCTTGACGCCGTCTTCGGCGTCGAGCCGACCCCCACGGCCAAAAAGCTGAGGGAGCTGTTCTACTGCGCCCACATGCTCAGCAGCCATATCCTCCACTTCTACTTCCTGGCAGGCCCCGACCTCATCTTGGGCCCCAACGCCCACCCGGCCAAACGAAACATCCTCGGCGTCATAGAGGAGGTCGGCCTCGACATAGGCAAAAGGGTCATCAAGGCCAGGGTCTACGCCCAGAGGATACAGGAGATCATCGGCGGAAAAGCCACACATCCCGTCTTCGGCCTTCCCGGAGGGGTGTCCAAGCCCCTCAGCGAGGAGGAGAGGGAGCAGATCGAGGAGATGGCGAGGTTCCTGGTCGAGTTCTGCGAGTTCTCGCTGCAGCTCTTCGACGACCTGCTGCTGAAGAAAAAGGACATAGCCGAGCTGATCACGGGCGACATCTACCGACACGAGACCTACTACATGGGGATGGTCGACGAGAACAACAGGGTGAACTTCTACGAGGGCGATATCAGGGTGGTCGATCAGGAGGGGAGGGAGGTGGCGAGGTTCAAGCCGGAGGAATACCTGAACTACATCGCCGAGCACGTTGAGCCGTGGTCATACCTGAAGTTCCCGTATCTGAAATCGATCGGATGGAAGGGGCTCGTGGACGGCAGGGACAGCGGCGTCTACAGGGTCAACTCGCTCGCCAGGCTGAACGTCGCCGACGGGATGGCCACCCCCAAGGCGCAGGAGGCTTACGAGCACATGTTCGAAAAGCTGGGCGAGAAACCCTCTCACGCCACGCTTGCCTTCAACTGGGCGAGGCTCGTGGAGATGATGTATGCGGCAGAAAGGGCTTTGGAGCTGGCGACCGATGAGGAGATCACCGGGAAGGAGATCAGGAACATACCGGAGGGGATCGTGGGCGAGGGCGTGGGATGCGTCGAGGCGCCGCGCGGGACGCTGTTCCACCACTACTGGACGGATGAGGAGGGGATCGTCAAGAAGGTCAACCTGATCGTGGCCACTTGCCAGAACAACGCGGCGATGTGCATGTCGATTAAAAAGGCGGCCCAGAAGGTGATCAGGAAGGGGAAGGTGGATCACGGCCTGTTGAACATGGTCGAGATGGCCTTCAGGGCATATGACCCCTGTCTGGCCTGCGCCACACATACGCTTTTCGGCGAAACGCCGCTTGAGGTCGTCATACGGGATCATGAGGGCAGGGTTTTGAAAACCATATCGCGTTGACCGAGGCCGGGGGAGGGCGAGGGGCGGCCCGCGAAGGAGGGACGCCCCTCCTTTAAGCTCACCTGAGGATGACCATCCTCCTCGTCTCGGAAAAATCGCCCGCTCGAATGGTGTAAAAGTAAACTCCCGACGGCAACAGCTGGCCTTCCTCATCCCTCCCGTCCCAATAGGCCGCCTCCGACTTGCCGAGGTAATATCCAGCACGCAGGCGTCCCAGATCCAGCCTCCTCACAAGCCTGCCCAGCGAATCGTAGATCTCGATCGTCACATAAGCCTCTTCGGCCAGCTGGAAGGGTATCCAGGTCTCGGGGTTGAACGGGTTGGGGTAGTTCTGATGAAGCGCGTTTCTAAGCGGGAGGCCCGCCTTGGTCGGGAGGGCCGCCGATTTGATCCACCCGTATCGGGAGATGAGGTTGCCGCGGGGCGACACGTCGAAGGCTCTTTTGAGAAACGGCATCCACAGTATGAAAAGGTCGCCGGCGTCCGTCAAGTAGACCAGATCGCCCTCGACGAAGACGTCCGTCACATACATAGGGGTGTCGAACTT
>QNBQ01000132.1 GCA_003645735.1 Candidatus Poribacteria bacterium | reverse complement strand
TCAAGCGACCTCGACGCCCTGACCCTCACGTCCAGGCCCCTGTAGCCGTATCTGCCTCCCTCGATTCCGGGGTCATCGATCAAGTTGGCGACCTTCCAATCGGAGAAGATCCTCCCGAACGGGATTCGTATCCCCAGCTCCCCCAGGGCCGACTCCACCCCCTCTATCCCGTTCAGCTTGTTCCGAACTATGGCCCTGATGACCATCTCGCCGCCGAACCGCTCGTAAAGGTAGAGCGTCCAGAGCAGGACGGCCCCGTAGCTCGCGAGCGATCCCTCGCCCCTCTTCGGCCAGCTCGTCAGGGGGACGGAGGGATTCGATTGGAACGCGCGGAGGTGTGCCCTCATCTGATCCAGATAGCCGCAGAGATATGAGGCCAACATGGAACACCCCTCGTTGACCCACTGCTCCTCGTCCCGGTCGTATCTCCAGTGGATCAGATGCTGTAGCTCGTGCGCCAGGGTGGAGCGGGCGCTCTTCGAGTAGGGGATCTGAGGGTTGCAGTCGAGGTAGATCATCTCGACCTCGTTGCTAGTGAAGAAAACCCCGTAGACCGGGTCGAAAAGCGTCCCCTTCTCCTGGTTGACCGGGCTGAAATAGCCGCTGATGTATTCCCCTCCCGGCAGGTTGGGCTCCGGTATGTCGAGGAGGAGGATGTAGATGTGGGGGTCGTTATCTATATCGGGCGGGTCGCCGAAGGCGTCCGTGACGATCTCATAAATCCCCCTCCCCGTCCCCTTCCCCGCCCGCTCCTCAAACGCCTCTTTGAGCGTCTCCACCGCCAGAAGGGTGACGGCCCTGCTCCACTGGGAGTCCTCGACGAAGATGTAGCAATGTCTTCCCACGCCGCGCAGCGTGGCCGATACGACATATTGCCTCCTCATCCTGAAATCGATGGCGAAGAACTCCCTCCGTTCCCCCAGTTTCGGGGGAGCCTTCGGGGCGGAGGGGAGGGGCGGAAGGGGTTGAAGCCTCCGATAGATCTCGAAAGCCCAGGGCGTCCCGTCGACCCAGGCATCGGCCGAGGCGATCCCCGCCGCAAGCAGAAAAACGATGAAAAGCAGAGATCTCAGAGCAGCCGCGGCCTTCACCTCCTCCCCCTTAAGCTCATCCGCTTCACCCTCTCAAAAGCCTTCTTCAAATCCACCCTCATAAACTCCCTCTCGTATGCCGGTTTGCCGTCCGGGCCGGCGTTGGCGAACCAGACCTCCATATCGGTCGCGTCGAAGTGAACGGCGTGTAGATCCCCCGTCCCCGCGCCCCTCATCACGTCGATCGTCCCTACCCTCTCATCTATCCTCCCCCATTTGGCCTTGAGGATCTCGTAGATCTTCTCGTTCCAGCGGCTGTCGGCGCCCATCGAGAAATAGACCACGTCCTTCAGCTGTCTGTTGGGGAGGCTCTCCGGGTCGAAGACGTAGCAGAAATCCCTACAGGTCATGAAGGCCAGGGCGAAGGGGATCTTGGCGTCGCCGATGCAATAGAGGTAGCTGCTGGTTCTATGCGCCCCCTCTATGATCTCCCTCGCCTCCTGGAGGGTGGAGGCGTCCTCAAGCAGCCTCCGGGCCAGGAAGATGAACGGCTCCCCCTCAAGCGTCTCCTTTTCATCGCCGTAGTGATCCCCTATCTCGCTCATGACGATCCCCTTCTCGTTCATCCCCGTCACGACGCCTATGAACCCAACCCAGCTCACGGCGGCGAAGGCGTTCCTCCCCTCGGGCCTGTAGATGATGAGGGCGGGGTGGTTCTGGATTCCGGCCTCGGTGGCGTAATCGAGCGCGCGGATCTGGTGTAGGTGGCCGTCGGCGGTCGCCTCGCCCCATGCGGCGAAGAAGGTGCAGTGATATTCGGAAAGCTCCGGGATGGCGTGCGCCCTCCGGATCGTCCTCAGGTCGACCCCGCTCCCGTCGGCCAGCCCCCTCATCTCCTCCTTGAACCTGTCGTCTATGTAAGGCTCCATCAGCTTCCAGACCTCGTCCAGCCTCTCGGGCTCAACGCCCATCGCCTCGCACATCGCCGCTATAACCGACCGATAGAAATCGGTGGCCTCCCTCCCCAACAGCTTGCCGTGTGCGTAGCCCATCTGATACGGCGTCCCCCACAGGTAGAGGATCTTCACCTCCGGGCCGCCGTCGGGCGGGGTCATCGTTTCGAGATGCCCGTTGACCTCCTCCCCGAAGGCCGGGGTTAAGATCAGCGCCAGGAGAAGCCCGAAAGCCAAGCCTTTCACCTCACACCTCCTCGGATAACTTCCGATGTGCCTCGTTTACAACCCTCTCGATCTCCTCCCGGTTTACCTGGCCCTCCCCGCCTCCCACCTCAAACAGCAGGAAAAACTCGATGTTCCCGGCGGGGCCTTTTATGGGGGAATAGGTCAGCTTCAAGGGGCGCAGCCCCCATTTCGGGGCGGACTCCACGAGCTCGATCAGCACCTCCTTGTGGATCTCAGGATCCCTCACCACCCCTCCCCTCCCGACCTTCTCCCTCCCGGCCTCGAACTGCGGCTTCACCAGGGCTATGATCAGCCCCCCGGGCCTGACGACCCTGGAGAGGGGCGGCAAGATGAGCTTGAGAGAGATGAACGACACGTCGACCGTGGCCAGGTCGATCGTCCTGTCGAACATATCGGGCCTCAGATACCGCGCGTTGACCCTCTCCATCGGTTTAACGCGGGGATCGCGCCGCAGCTTCCAATCCAGCAGGCCGTATCCGACGTCCAGCGCGTAAACGAACGACGCCCCGTGCTGCAGGAGGCAGTCGGTGAACCCGCCGGTCGAGGCGCCCACGTCCAGGGCGACCATCCCGCTCACGTCCAGGCCGAAATCCCTCAAAGCCCCCTCCAGCTTCAGCCCTCCCCGGCTGACGTATGGGATGTCGGGCGATTTAAGTTGTATGGGGGCGTCCTCCGGAACCTTTTTCCCCGGCTTGGTCTCCGGGACGCCGTCCACCAGCACCTCCCCCGCCATGATCAGCCTTTTGGCCCTCTCCCTGCTTTTGACAAGCCCCCTTTCCACCAGCAGGAGATCCAGCCGTTTCCGCCTCACATCCGCCACCCCCATCGGCCCGCTCAAGACAATGATACCCCAACGCCCCCGCCTGAGGCAAACGGATCGGGTATGCTATAATAGTCAGCAGAACGCGGACGGGGGCCTGAGATGGATCTGAGCGTCGAATACGTCGGCTTGAAGCTGAAAAACCCGGTCATAGCCGCCTCCGCCCATACGACCGGCACCCTGGACAACATGAAGAGATGCGAGGACGCGGGGGCGGCCGCCGTCGTGGTCAAAAGCCTCTTCGAGAAGGAGGTCGTCCGCAAAGCCCCCACCCCCAGGTTCAAGCTGCTCCGCAGGGAGTTCGGGAGGTTCAAGACCTGGACCTTCTACTCATACGAGCAGGCGAGCGAGTGGGGCCCCGAAAGATATGCCGAGGAGATACGCCGGGCGAAGGAGTCGCTCGAAATCCCCGTCATCGCCAGCATAAACTGCTACACGCATGAGGGGTGGGTTCAATACGCAAGGATGATGGAGCAGGCGGGCGCCGACGCCCTGGAGCTGAACGTCTCCTGCCCCCACAGCTCGATAACCTTCACCGGCCTGAACGTGGAGGAGGAGATAGCGGAGGTGACGAAGCTGGTTCGGGAGGCCGTCTCGATCCCCATAATCGTCAAGCTCAGCCCGATGCTCACCTCGCCCCTGTTTGTGGCCAGATTGGTCGAGAAGGCCGGGGCAAACGGCGTGGTGATGTTCAACAGGTTCACCGGGCTGGATATAGACGTCGAAAGCGAATCGCCCATAATGCACGGCACATACGCCGGACACGGGGGCGCCTGGTCGATCTACTATCCCCTCAGGTGGATAAGCGCCGCAAGGCCGCACCTCAGGATAGATATCTGCGGCAGCGGAGGGGTGATGTGCGGGGAGGACGTCGCAAAATACATCCTGGTGGGCGCCGACGCCGTCCAGGTATGCACGGCCATATACCTGATGGGACATGAGGTTTTGACGAGGATAATCGAGGAGTTCGAGCGGATAATGGAGCGGAAGGGATATGAGAGCGTCGATCGGATGAAGGGCAACGCGCTGCCGAAGATCCTGACCGAGGAGACGGTCTTCCGCGAGCACATCTACGTCGCCGAGATCGACCCGGAGGGGTGTTCGGGGTGCGGGGTTTGCGCCAGGTCGTGCATGTATTCGGCGATCGATCGGGTCGACGGTAGGTATGAGGTGGCGGTCGAGAGATGCGACGGATGCGGCCTGTGCGTCGAGCTGTGCCCGAAGGGGGTTATAAGGCTTGTCAGAAGACGGGATCTATGATCGGCTATTCGGCCATCATACCCTTAAACGAGCCGAAGGCCGAGCTCATAAGGGCCGCCGCCAGGGCGGCCCGGGCGTTCCACTCCCACGGGATACCCCTCACCTGGGCGGTCACCCCCCAGGTCTGTCAGCTCATGGCCGACAGGCTGAACAGATGGCGCGACCGGTTCGGTGACGATCTGATCATGCTCTTCGACCTCAAGCCCCACCTGAGCCCCGAGCTCGACAGAGCCGATCCCAGGGCGGTCGCCGAGGAGTCGGTGAGGCTGAGGGAGACCCTGCCGAAGCTGCTGGAGGAGGGGAGGGAGGGGATCAAGAGGGTGGCCCCGTGGGCGGAGGTGAGGGTTCTGGGGGCGGATCTGAAACGCCCGGAGCTGCTTTACGCGATGAGGGAGACGGGCTTTTCGGGGCTTTGGGGATATGACCCGTCGACCGATCCGGACTCCAAAGCTCCCCTGGGTTTCTTCCTCATCTCGGACGACTCCCCCTGGTCGCCCCATCCGCCGGGCGATCCACCGCTTGTGGGCGCGCCCAGATCATGTTTCAAGCTGAACGACCTGTTCCGCCCCAGCCCGCCGCTCGACCCCCTCTCTAAAGCGTTGTGGGCGATCGACAGGTATCTCGAAAGCTCGAATTGGAACGAGACGCTCTGCTTCGTCCACGAGATCGATCCGGAGGAATACGGCGAGATCGCCTCCGAATACGGGGAGGATCTGGAGGCCTTCCTAGACGGCCTGTCCGAGAGGGGGCTGAGGTTCACGACCTTGACGGGCGAAATCGACGATTTCCTGGGAAGATTTGAGACGACGCCCCCCTTCGCGCTCTCCGTCAGGGATGACGATGAGGGGATCAGGTTCCTGGTCTACTTCGACGATTCATGCAAGCTGACCTTCAGGTTCGACGAGCCGGCGCCGATCGATTACGTCAACTACCGAACCAGGCTCGGCAGGGCGACGGGCGAGCTGATCCACGAAACGCCTCGGCTGAAGAAGTTCGTCACCGGCAGGGAGGGGGAGAAATTGATCGTCCTGGCGGAGGTCGAATCGAGGAGCGCCTCGCCCTACGGCCTCGCGCTGTGGGGCGATTTCAGGGGGTTCAGGCTGATAGACACAGGCGGGTCGAGGGCGATGAGGATCGGGAGGGAGATGATGCTGTTCAGGCTGGAGCTGGAGCCGGGGATCAACCGGTTCAGGGCTGTCCTGGCCGTTTAGAGCTTCACGCCCACGCTCTCCGCCGCTTTGACTATCTGCTCCCACGTCGCCTCGTCCACGTAGATCCCCTCCCGCTCCCTGAGCTTGCGGGTTCTGATCTCCGGCTCGCCCGGGATCAGTATCTCATCGAACCCGGGGGCCAGGGGGCACGATTTGATGAACTCGATGAACCGCTTCACCCGCCTGAGGAAAAGCTCCATCGGCGTGAACCGCTCTATGTCGATGGCGATCATGAAGATGGAGTTTCCCAGCCTCGATCCCGGCGTCCCGCTACATCCCGCCCCCGACAACGCCCCGGCCAGCACGTCTATGACGAAGCTCAGCCCGAACCCCTTATACC
>QNBQ01000131.1 GCA_003645735.1 Candidatus Poribacteria bacterium | reverse complement strand
CTTCAACGCCGGCCAGAAGCTACTGATCGCCCTGCGCGACCCCGACCGCAGCGCCGATCCGACCGCCGTCGAGACGGTCGAGGTGACGGTCACCGGGGGGAAGCTCGGGGACGAGGAGAGGCTGCTCCTGAGGGAATCGGCGATCCGGGCCGACGGATCGGGGAAACCTTCCATCGGGGAATCGAACGACTCCGACCTGTTCGTCGCCCCGCTCAAGACGGCCTTCGGCGAGTCGGCCTCGCCCGGCGACGGGGCGCTGACCGTCTACGGCGGGGAGATCGTCAGGCTGATCTACCTCGACCCCTACTACTCCGAGGGGGAAAGGGACGTGGAGGTGGTCTCCGAGCTGAGGGTCAACACGGGGCACACCGGAAAGGTGGCCTTCATCGATGAAAACGGCGGGCCGATCTCGACCTTCCTCCTGGGCGGCGAGCTGAGGGTGATGGTCGTCGACCCCGATCTGAAGGGGGAAGAGGTCGAGGTGGCCCTTGAGGTGAGGGAGACGGATGAGCGGGAAAAGGTGAGGCTCAGGCGTGAGGGCGAGGCGTTCATAGGGGCCATCCCGGCGGTCTTCTCGGAAAACCCGAAGCCGGGGAACGGGAAGCTCGAGATGATGGGGCTTCAGAGGGTCGTGGCCAGATACCTCGATGCGATCCAAGACGACGGCAGGACGAACGCGGAGGTGACGGCCGAGGCGAGGGTCGGGATAGGGAGGAGCGCGACGGTCAAGCTCGAAAGCCCGAAAAGAGGCCCCGGGGAGAAGGGGTTCGTCGCGGGCGAGACGCTGAGGGCGGTCGTGGTCGATCCCGATGAGAACCGCGATCCGAAGGCGATCGAGCGGGTCGAGGCGAAGGTCGTGGGCGGGAAGCTGGGCGACGAGCTGAAGCTGAGCTTGACGGAGACGGGCGCGGATACGGGGATCTTCGCCGCCGATTTCAAAACCCGATACGCGCTGGAGGCCGACAGGTCGAACGATGCCTTGGAGGTAACGGGCGGGGAGGAGGTGAGGCTGATCTTCGTCGACAGGCTTACATCGAGCGGCGCTAGAGACGTCGAGGTCGTCGATTCGATGAAAGTCAACACCGGGGCGGACGGGACGGTGGCGGTCGTCAGGTCGAACTTCATCCGCGCCATCAGCCGCTTCAACGCCGGCGTCACGCTCTACCTGAGGGTCCAGGACGGGGACGAGGAGGCGGGCTACGTCGAGGTGACGCTCAGGGGCGATAAGCTCGGGGATCAGGAGAAAGTCACGCTGCCCAGATCGGGCCCCGGCTCCGATCTGCTCCTGGGGTCGATCGGGACGGAGTTCGCCGAGGAGGCGAGGCCGGGCGATCACGTCCTGCAGGTGACGGGCGGGGAGAGGGTGACGGTCACCTACGTCGATCGGCTGAGATCAACGGGCGAGCCGAACGTGCCCGTGAGGGTCGTCGTGACGGTCAACACCGGCAACACCGGCTCGCTCAAGGTCTACAGGAAGGGGAGCCCGGGTGCTGAAGCTGTGACCTTCAGGGCGGGGGAGGCACTGGTGGCGGAGGTGACCGATTACGACCTGAGGGTGGCCGAGGCGGCGGCGATCACCTTCCCCATAACGGTCGAAAACGAGATGAACGGCGACAGGGTGGAGATCGAGATGAGGGAGGTCCCCAACGAGCCGGGGGTCTTCAGGGGGGAGGTGAGGACGGCCTACGGGGTCGAGCCGATAGACGATGAGCTGCTGCAGGTTCAGGGGGGTGATGTGGTGAGGTTCACCTATCTGGACGTGTTGCAGGACGACGGCAGGCCGAACGTGCCAATCCAGGTCAGGTTGCAGGTCGAAACCGGCGTCCGCGGAAGGGTCGAGCTGTTAAAACCCGACGGGTCAAGGGGGATCAGGAGCGCCTCGGCCGGATCGACCGTCCTGGTGAGGGAGAAGGACGCCGACCTCAACCTGAACCCGAACGTCCCCGAGACGGTCAGCGTGACGGCGACGGGAAACCTGGTGGGCGATGAGGTTCTGGTGACGCTGTTCGAGACGGGTGAGAACACGGGCGTCTTCGAGGGGCTGCTCAGGACGGCCTACTCCGAGACTCCCGATTTCACCGATTCGATCCTCCAGGTGCGCGAAAAAGAGCTCGTGACCGTCTCATACGTCGACCCGATAACCGAGACCGGCGAGACGAACGTCCCGGTCAAGGGATACCTCATCATCTCCTCAAGCGCCGTCGGCGAGCTGCTCATAGTCGACCGGGACGGCAGGGAGATAGGCGGCTTTAACGCGGGGGAGACGCTCTACCTCGTGTTGAAGGATCTGCTGCTGACCAGCCTCTCCCCGACGGACAGGGTGACCATAACGGTGAGCAGCAGCCTCACGAACGACCTTGCCGAGGTAACGCTTTACCGCGACCCCGAGGAGGAGGGGGTTTTCCGGGGATCGATACCCACCAGATACGGCACGACGCCCATATACGACGACACGCTCGACGTGCAGGGAGGGGAGGAGGTGGTGGCGACCTATAGGCCGAACATCCCCGGCGCCCCGAGCGAGCCTATAACCGATACGGCCTATGTGAACAAGGGGCATCGGGGCGAGCTGCTCATCGTCCGGGCCGATGGGACGAAGGTCAGGTATTTCGATCCGGGAGCGACGCTTTACTTCATGCTTCGGGACCCCGATCTGAACCGCGATCCGTTCGGGAGGGAGGAGGCCGAGATATGGGTCTCGGGCGAAACACAAGGGGAGAGCAGGGTGGTCGTTTTGAGGGAGACGGCGCCGGATACGGGGATCTTCGGCGGCTCGATAAGGACGGTCTACGGGCGGAGCGGCGAGCCGGGGGCGCTGGGGGTCATAGGCGGGGAGCTTGTGAGGGCCGTTTACAGGGACGCGCTCGTCGAGACGGGCGAGACGAACGTCGACATAACGGACAGCTGCAGGGCGAGGATGGTGGGGTGGGCCGAGTTCGCCGAGGAGCCGCTGGCAATCGATGGGGTGCCCGACGGTTGGCCGCTCGAAAACGTCATGAGGACCCCTCAGGGGGAGGCGATGATGTGGGCGCAGTGGGACGCCGACAACCTCTACCTGTTCGTCCAGGTCTACGACACCGACGTCCGGGTGAGGGACGTCAGCAGATGGTATGTGGGATCGGACGCGGTCGAGGTTCACCTCGACCTGAACCCCTCCGACGAGGTGAAGCCCTACTACCTCAGGGGGGAGAGGAATCCGTCCATCTACATCCTCTGGTTCTGCCCGAAGGGAGGGGGGTTCGACGGCTCACAGCCCTACGCCGGCCAGGCCGCCCCGACCCTCATCTACAAATACAACCCGCCCATAGCCATAGCGACCAGATACCGGCGCGATTACTACGTGATGGAGATCAAGATACCGTTCGCCAAGGTCTTCCCGGGGTTCGACCCGATGAAGACGAAGCGGATCAGGAAGATAGGGTTCAACTTCGTCGTCTACCGATCGGATCTCCCCCCCGTCTGGTGGGCGAAACCTCCCGAGGGGGAGGGGATACCCCCCAGCTTCCTGGGGACGCTTTATCTGAGGAGGAAGGGGGAGTGAAGGGTTATCACTCGGTCTCCTCAATCCAGTTGGTCAGATCCTCGGCCGTCCCCTTGCCCCCCTCCATCCCGTCGCTGCCGTATGAGATGAGGTCATAGGTGTATCTGTTGTGTATGCCGGGCCTGATGTAGATGAACTCCCTGCCCCAGGGGTCTTTGGTTATCGGCTCGGAGATGTAAGGGCCGTTCCAGTTGAGGGGGATGGGATGGGTTTCCGGTTTCTCCCACAGCGCTTTAAGCCCCTGTTCGGTGGTGGGGTAATCGCCGTTGTCCTTGGCGTATAGATCCAGGGCTACGATCAGCTCCTCCATCATCTTGCTCGCCTTGGCGTGGAGCGCCCTTTCGGACTGTTTCAGCACCCTGGGCGCCACGAAAACGCCTAGGATCACCAAGGCCACGACAACCCCGGCCAGTATGTAGAGCGACGAAACCCCTCTCTCAAACCTCTTCATCCCTGCTCCTCCTCACAACAGCTCGCCCACTATTTTAACACATCCCGGGTTTTCGAGACAACTTCAATGAGATGTTTTGCCGCGGAGCGCCTCCCCAGGCTTTCCTTCACGGAGGGATGGGGAAGCTCACTGCCGCCTCAGTTGCAAAAACGGCGAAAAAGTGGTAGCCTAATATGGGAAGCAGCATAACGGTCAGGGAATCGAGGTATGTGGAGGTTCATCGGCTCGTGTGTTTTATTTTATTTCCTCCTGGGAACAGGGGATGCTAGCAATTTCGTCTTACAATTGGACGGCGAAGGGGATTACGTCCGACTCCCCCGTTTGGCTTTCAATGAACTCACCGAAGTCACCGTAGAAGGGTGGGTTAAGTGGTTCCGGTTCGGATACTATTCCCAGCCGCTCGGCTTCGGGTCGGGGAAGAGGTGGCGGGTGATAGCGGTTAACAACAGTCGATGCTCGCCCGACCTTCAGCTTTTCCTTTACACCGATATGAAGCTATATCTGATCAGAGTGCCCGGCATCCTAAAAGCAAACCGATGGTATCACATCGCCGCCGCGTTCGACGGCAAGCTCATGAGGCTCTATCTCAACGGGGTGTTGGTGGGCGAGCGGGCTTATGAAGGGGATCTGTCGGCTATACTCAAAGAGGGCGAAAACCTCCTCGGCAAAGCTCACTGGAGGGAAAACGAGGATTTCAAAGGCCAGCTGGACGAGATCCGCATATGGGGAGTAGCGAGGACCGGCGAGCAAATACGCTCTACTATGTTCCGGAAGCTCAGGGGAGATGAGCCGGGGTTGGTGGGCTTATGGAACTTCGACTCGGGCGATGCGAAGGATTCCTCGCCGAACGGTTACGATGGGATGCTGATCGGGAACGCGCGATGTGTGGAGGCGGAGCTGCCCTCAGAGGGGGAGCTGCCCCGACCGGCCGTGATATCAGGCATCGTTCGAGCTCCGTCGGGCAAAGCGTTGGTCGGCGCCAAGCTTCGGCTGGAGCGAAACGGTCGAACCGCTGCCGAGGCCGTAACCGATGAAGAGGGAAATTATCACTTCGTGATCTTCCCCGAAGAGGGGGTATATGATCTGTCGGCGAAATGGGAGGATATGGGATGCTGGCGTTTGAACCTCCGCCTCCGACCTGGCGAAAGCCGAAGGCTTAACCTCACCTTAAAAACCGCTATAAGCATCACAGGGACAACGCTCGCCTGGGACAATTCCCCGCTTGCCGGCGTGACCGTTCAGGCCCTCAGAGGCGATGGAGAAGCTGAAAAGGTCGTCGCCACAACTCTGAGCGATGAGAACGGACGTTATGAGTTCGTCAACCTGATGCCGGGACGGTATAAAGTGAGATGCTACAAACCGGGCGGATATGTCTACTACTCCCCTCAGGGATCGGGGGAGGGACTTCTCGATGTGAAACCCGGGCGAACTGTTCGCGGCGTGGATTTCCACCTGGCGCCCTTCAAGAAAGGGGTATGGAAAAGCCACACCTACCTGGACGGGCTGGCGAACAACAGGGTTTACGCCATACAAGGCGATTCAACAGGGGCGATATGGTTCGGAACGGAAAACGGCCTCTCTCGATATGATGGCGAAAGCTTCGCGAACTTCTCCACAAAGGACGGATTGGCGGGCGACTGGGTGACATGTATCTACAAGGGCAAGGGAGGAGTGCTATGGATAGGCACGCGCAACGGGCTTTCGAAATATGAAAACGGAAGGTTTATCTCTTTCGACGAGGAAGACGGCCTGATCTCAAATGACATCCGAGCGATCTGTCAGGACGATGAGGGGCGGTTGTGGATCGGGACGCGCGATGGCCTCTCCATTTACGACGGTGAAAAGTTCATCAACCTCACGGTGGAAAACGGCCTACCTCATAACTCAATCCGGGCGATTTGTAGGGACGCGAG
>QNBQ01000130.1 GCA_003645735.1 Candidatus Poribacteria bacterium | reverse complement strand
TCCATAATCCGGAGGTTTTCGAAGGAAGGTGGAGGGGATGAGGGGACGTGAGCTTGTGGTCGTTTTGGATTTCGGCTCGCAATACAGCCAGCTTATCGCCCGCCGGGTGAGGGAGTGCAAGGTCTACTGCGAGATACACCCTTTCGACATATCGGTCGAGGCGCTGAGGCGGATGAGGCCCAAAGGTGTGATCCTGTCGGGCGGGCCGGCGAACGTCTACCAGGAGGGGGCGCCGATATGCGACAAGCGGGTCTTCGAGCTGGGCGTGCCCATCCTGGGGATCTGCTACGGTATGCAGCTGATGGCCTACCTTCTGGGAGGGGAGGTCGAGCCGGCCGATAAACGCGAATACGGCCCCGCCCAGCTGATCGTCGACAGGCCATCGCCCCTGTTCGAGGGCGTCCCGAGGGAGAGCAGGGTTTGGATGAGCCACGGCGACAGGATAGCCGTCCCCCCGCCCGGCTTTGAGGTGGTGGCCCACACGGCCAACTCGCCCATCGCCGCCATGGCGGATGAAGACAGGAAGTTCTACGGACTGCAGTTTCACCCCGAGGTGAAGCACACCGAGTTCGGTTCGAAGATCATCTCCAATTTCCTGTTCAAGATCTGCGGCTGTTCGCCCACCTGGGACGCCGCCTCGTTCGTCAAGAGGGCGATCGAGGAGATAAGGCGGAGGGTGGGCGATGAGAGGGTGTTATGTGCCGTCAGCGGCGGGGTGGACTCCACGACGCTTGCCGCGCTGATCCACCGCGCGATAGGCGACAGGCTGATCTGCATCTTCGTCGACACCGGCCTGCTGAGGCTGAACGAGGCGGAGGAGGTCAGGAGGAACTTCGAAAAGCTCGGGATAAAGCTCCACTTCGTGGACGCCTCCCAGAGGTTCCTCGAAAAGCTCAAAGGGGTCACCGACCCCGAGATGAAGAGGAAGATCATCGGCGAGGAGTTCATAGCGGTCTTCGCGGACGAGGTTAAAAAGTTCGGAAGGATAAGGTTCCTGGCACAGGGGACGCTTTACCCGGACGTGATCGAGAGCGTCTCGGTCAAGGGGCCGTCGGCCACGATAAAGACCCACCACAACGTCGGCGGCCTCCCGGATGTGATGCCCTTCGAGCTTATAGAGCCGTTCAGGGAGCTTTTCAAGGACGAGGTGAGGGCGGTCGGCAGGGAGCTTGGGATACCCCCTGAGATACTCGGCAGACACCCCTTCCCCGGCCCCGGCCTGGCCATACGGGTCATAGGGGAGGTCACGAAGGAGAGGCTCGACGTCCTGAGGCAGGCCGACGCGATATTCATCGAGGAGATAAAGAGAGCGGGGCTTTACGATGAGATCTGGCAGGCCTTCGCCGTGTTGCTCCCCGTGAAAAGCGTGGGAGTGATGGGCGACGAGAGGACATACGAGAACGTGGTGGCGCTGAGGGCGGTGACCAGCACCGACGGCATGACCGCCGATTGGGCGAGGATACCATACGACGTCCTGGCGAGGATATCCAACCGGATAATCAACGAGGTGAAAGGGGTCAACCGCGTGGTCTACGACATAAGCTCCAAGCCCCCCAGCACGATCGAATGGGAGTGATGGGGTGAGGTCGGCGATCGAAAGGGCTTTGGGCAGTCGGGCGATAGGGGCGGTCATCCTGGGCCTAGCGACGGCCGCGGCCCTGTGGAGATACCCCTCCCTCCAGGTCGGCCTGGCCCTGTTCATTCTTTACGCCGCATCCCTCCCCTCGCGGGACGCCAAACAGATCGGCCTACTGATAGCTGGCTCGGCCTCCCTTTTGGGCCTCATCTGGCTGCTGATAACCAGGCCGGAGAGGATCGCCTGGTCCGACCTCCAGCTGAACGCCTTTTTCTGGGGGATAATCTCCTGTTTCTGGCTCGTCCTGATCTTCTCGCTTTCTCCTAAGTGGAGCGGCAGGCTGACGTGGCTTTCGGGGCTGCTGATAGCCGCCGAGCTGACGTTTGTGACCGGGCATGACCTCATCGCGCCGGTGACCAGGGGAAAGGTGAGGGAGCTGGCGCAGGCGGCGGCGCTGCTGTCGATGGGCGCCTGCTCGCTGGCCTCGATCTACGCCGGGCTATACGTCTTTCTGAAGCTGAGGGAGCAGGCCGCGGGATGGCTTTTGGGGGGAGCGGCCTTCGGGATAGCTGCGCTGCCCAGGCTGATCGGCGAGCCGCCCGGGATCGGTCGGCTGCGGGCCGATCCGCTCCTCTTCATCGACTTCCCCTTCAAGCTGCTGTCCCTCATCGCCGCCGGAATGCTCCCCGCCATGCTCCTGCACCTGCTGCTCATCACGCCCGACCCGCGCGATCGGGTCGAGAGGTGGAGGATCGTCTACTACCTGATCTACGTCCCTCCCCTGTGGGCTGTCGCCCACATGCTCTCCTCCCTCTACGCCGGCTCGGCGGTCGGATACCCCAAGCTCGGGCTGATACTGCTGCCGGCTTACGCGGCGCTGAGCATAGGGGTTGCGGCGCTGTGGATGGCCGAGGCGAGGCAGTATAGGGTGAGGAGGGAGATGAGGTTCATCCTCATCGTCCTCGTCGCCGTCTCGCTCATCGTCGGCCTGGGGGGGCTGTGGGGCGTCCGGGCCATAGGGGAAAGGTGGGGCTTCAACCTCTTCAGCGCCGCTTTTGCGTTGATCCCCCTCTCGCTGGGATACGCGACCCTCAAGAGGAGGGCCTTGAACCTGAGCGCCGCCGTCAGATGGGCGGTCGTCCACGCCCTGCTTTTCATCCTGATGGCCGCCTTCTGGATCGTCTTCTACTACGGGATCTTCAGGCTCCTCTTCCCCCTCCCCCACAGGCGGGAGGCGATGGGCTTCCTGATGGCCCTTGTCTTCGGCGTGGTCATGCCGTTCGCCAAATCCCAGGTGAAGGAGTTCGTCGATAAGACCTTCTACAGGGAGAGCTACGACTACGCCAGGATGCTGACCCAGTTCACAAGGGCGCTGACCTCGATAATCGACTACGACAAGCTGGTCGAGCTTCTGGTTTCGAGGGTGTGCGTGCTGATGAGGATCTCCCGCGGCGCGCTGCTGCTCAACTCGCCCGATCATCCCGAAACGCTCAAGGTGGCGTCCATAAGGGGGGTGACCGGGATGGAGGATTTGGAGTTCAACGCCGAGGGGAAATTCGCCTCGGAGCTGATGAGGAGGGGCGAGCCGATGCCGGTGGAGGAGATGGAGAGGCTTTACAAGCTGGGCAGGATAGACGAGGAGGAGATGGGCAAGCTGGTGAGGTTCGACGCGGAGCTCTGCGTGCCGATCTTCTCGAAGGGGAGGCTCATCGGGATGCTGCTCCTCGGCCCGAAGCTGTCCGGCGAGGCTTACACGCATGAGGACGCCGCGCTGCTTTCGGCCCTGGCCGATCAGGCGGCCATAACGATCGAGAACATCCGCCTTTACGCCGAGAGGGCCGAACAGGAGAGGATAAGGCGGGAGCTTGAAAACGCCCGAAGGATACAGATGGGCATACTCCCCGATGAGGACCCGCAGACCGAGGCGATCGAGGTGAGCAGCTTCTTCAGGCCGGCGGCGGAGGTGGGGGGCGATTACTACGATTACGTCAGGTTCCCGGGGATGAAGTTCGGCATAGCGATAGGGGACGTCAGCGGCCACGGCCTGGACGCCGGGCTGCTTGTGAGCATGGCCAAAAGCTGTCTGTTCACCACGACGAGGCGGACGGACGATATCGAGGAGGTCATGAGGGCGATGAACGAGATGGTCTGCCAGGTGAAGGGGAGGCTGTTCATGACGTTCGCCTTCTCGGTTATCGACGCCGAAAACCACATCTTCTCGATCTCAAGCGCCGGCCACCCCTTCCCGTATCATTACTCGGCGGCCACTGGCGAGCTGAGGGCGATAGAGGACGGGTCGTATCCGCTGGGGGTCAGGACCGATCAGGAGTTCAAGGTCCATACTTTTAGGCTCGTGCCGGGGGATCTGTTGATCTTCTTCTCGGACGGGATAATCGAGGCCGAAAACGAGAGGGGTGAGCTTTTGGGGTTCGAGCGGTTCGAGCGGATCATCAAAAGCTCGGTCGGCGGAGGCGCCAGGGAGGTCAGGGACAGGATACTCTCCGCCTTCGATTCGTTCAGGGGTAACGCCCCGCTGGTGGACGACGTGACGCTCATCGTCGTGAGGTATATCTGATGAGGGTGTTGCTCGCCCAGGCCCCTTCGCCCATAGTGAACACCAGCCCGCCCCTGGGATTGGGATACCTGGGGGCCGTCTTGGAGAGGGCGGGGCATGAGGTGCTGATCCTGGACGGCAGCGCCCCTTATGCCGAGTTCACGATCGAGTCGATGGCGCGCGAGATAGCGAGGTGGGAGCCGGATCTAGTGGGCCTGACGCTCACCATCAGCTTCGCGGCCCACACCTACAGGCTGATAAGGGAGATCAAGAGGCTGCTCGATGTCCCGATAATCGTCGGCGGGCCGCACGCCACCCTCTTCCCCGAGGAGCCGCTGAGGTTCGGCGCCGATATGGTCTTCAGGGGCGAGGCGGAGGAGGGGATGCTGGAGGTGATCGAATACGTCGAGGGGAGGCGGAGGGCTGATGAGATCGCCGGGCTGAGCTATCTGAACGCCAGCGGAAAGCCCGTCCACAACCCCCCCAGGCCGCCGATACGCGACCTCGACTCGATACCCTTCCCCGCCAAACACCTGTTCATCAGGGAGCATTACTACAGGGTGCCCAGCGATTCGATCAGGTTCGGCAACATCGTGACCAGCCGGGGATGCCCCTTCAGGTGCACCTACTGCGCCAACGTCGCCCTCAGCAGGGGATGGCGCGCCAGATCGCCGAGGAACGTCGTCGATGAGATGAAGGAGCTGATGGAGCGTTACGGGACTAGGAAGTTCAACTGGTTCGACGACGCCGCCACGATCGATCAGAACAGGATGATGGAGATCTGCCAGCTCATAATCGATGAGGGGCTGGATGTCGAGTGGACATGCATCACGCGGGTCAACGCCGTCTCAAGGGAGCTTCTGAGGATGATGAGGCGGGCGGGATGCGTAGGGGTGACCTACGGGATAGAGAGCGGCAACCCGGAGACGCTCAGGAGGATCAGGAAGGGGATAACGGTCGAGCAGGCCGAAAGGGCGGTCAAGATGACCTATGAGGCGGGGATGGACTGTTACGTGAACTTCATGTTCGGCTTCCCCTGGGAGGGGCCGGGGGACGTGAGGATGACGACGAAGTTCATCAGGCAGCTCTCCCCCTATGTGACCTACATCCAGCCGGGCGGCGTGCTCGTCCCCTTCCCCGCCACCCAGATCTACGAGGAATACAAGGGCGAATACGGCTTTGAGGGGTGGTGGCTTGAGGAGGGGGAGGAGGATGAGAGGGATGAGCCGCTGTTTCAGCGGATCTTCTTCGATTACCGCCCGCTTCAACGGAACTGGTTCAGATACCCCCCCGAAGTGGTGCGTGAGATAATGAGGGCGGCGGAGGTCGTCGGCAGGCACAATTTGAACTACCACGCCGGAAAGCTCACGGGGAACGGATTCCTAAGGGGATTGATCCGGGAGGCGATCTACCTGCTGGTTCTGCTCACTCGATCGCTTTACGGCCTGAGCAGATCCTTAAGCATATGGGTTTCCAAGCCGTTCGTGAAGTTCGCGGAGAGGTATCACGGGAAGTGAGGGAAGGGCTTATCCTTTGAAGAGGATCGTTAGGATTATCGTGACCCACATCGGGATCAGGACTGAAAGCATTATTCCGATGGTCCACCTGAAAGCGGCGACCGACTCCTTTCTCAGCTCGGCTATCTCCTCCCTTATGCCGTCCAGCTCCGATTTCATCCAGTTTCTCAGTTCGCCCATTTCGAGCTCGAGGTGAGAAAGCCTTTGATTTATCTGTTCCATTATTCCTTCCAGCCTCGCTGTTCTCTCCTCCAGCTCCATG
>QNBQ01000129.1 GCA_003645735.1 Candidatus Poribacteria bacterium | reverse complement strand
CTTCGAGACCATCCCGGTGAAAACCCTGGACCCCTCCGGGCCGTAGAGCTTCCCATCCCGCCAGAGCTTGAAACCGCCGCATCCGAACCCCCCCTCTGCCGTCGGCAGATCGAGCTCGCTGCCCGGCCCGAGCTTCCTCATCAGCTCGCCCAGGGAGAGCGTCTCCTCTGATTTGGGGATCGGGAGGAAAGCGGCCTCGTAGGGGAGGAACCTGTAAGCAGCCCTTTTGGACTCGATCGCTATCCCCTCAAGCTCCGGGAACACCCCCCCGAAACTCCTCCTGGTGTAGCCGAGGGTGAAGCTCATGGGGGCCTTGGGATCATACCGGACGAGCACCTCCTTGTGATACTCCGGCTCCAGGTTAACCGTGAACACCAAAGTGTCCATCTCCCCGTCCCCGTCCATGTCCTCCGCCTGGCTGGCGAGATCCCTCCTCTCATCCGGGTCGGAGACGAGGAAGGCGTTCAGGGTGAAATCGGAGGCGACCTTTCTTATATCGCCGATCGGTATGACGATCGGCACGTCCATCCGGGCGACGGGGAGGGTGTTGAGGATCGATACCCTGAAATGCGAGACCTTCCCCCTCCGAGGAGGCATACAGGAGGGGAGGGTTATGGCGATCGCGATGAGAAGCGGGAGGAACCTCCTCAATCCAGACCCCCCGAGAGGTAGAACCTCACGATGACCTCCCTGCCCCTCAGGGCGGCGGTCGCAAAAAGGGAGCCGCCCTCGTCTATGTAGCTCAGGTCGTAGTCGTAGAAGTTGAAGGCCGGCGCGCTGTAGACCGTCAGCAACAGCCTCCAATCCCTCCTCAGATCACACGCCAGCCCGCCGCCCCACTCGGTATACCACAGGTTCCACTCCAGATATCTCTGGTTGTCGGGCGCCAGGGCGTCGATGATCATGTCGTATCTGCCGCGCCCGATGAAGGCGTAAAACGAAGCCGTCCGGTAATCGTAGGGATCGGGGTTGAGCTTGACGTCCACGTCAAGCCTCAGCCGGACCGATGCGATATCCTCGAGGGTTTTATCGTCCTGGTTGAGCCTCGTCCTGATGTCCATCCTGGCGAAGTGATCCTCCGTCCTGAAGAAGGCGTAGCCGCCCGAGGTCGACAGCCTCACCCTCGTCCTCTCATCCAGATCGGCCTCCCAAAGGAGCCGCCCGTCGAACCCCACCCCTTTGATGTCCTCCGTGAAATCGCGCCTTGTGTCCAGGTCGTCGGGGTTGTCGATCTCCACCTCGACTTTGAGCCTGCTGACCCTCAACCCCAACTCCCTCTTGGAGGCCCTTATCAGGCTCGAAACCCTCCCCTCAGGCCGCGCCCTCAACAGCGAAAGCGAATCGCGTTCCCGGAGGTATACCTCCCCGGTCGGGCTTACGGCCACAAGCTCGAACCTCTCGACCTCCTCGCCTTCGAGCCTGATCGTTATCTGTGAGAGAAGCTCGCCGTCGGGCGAGAACTTCTGAACGCGCCTGAAGACGGCTTTTTCGATCCTCATCCCCGACCCCAGCATCTCCTCGGGGAGGTCGGGGTCGGGCCTCAAAGGCTCGGCGGCCCGCCTCTTGAAACCGGTGAGGGAGAACCTCTTGAACTCGGCCCTATCAAGGACGTATATCGATCCGTCGGGGGAGATGGCAGCCCGGAATGGGTCCACGAGCTCCCCCCTCTCATAACCGTATCGGCCTATGGAGGAGATCAGCTTCCCGTCGAGCGAGTATTTGAGCAGCCGATCGGCCCCCTTATCCAGGACGATCAGAAATCGATCGGCGGCTATATCGGAGGCGGAGACGATCTCCCGTCCGAACCGGTTCAAAACCTCGCCCTCCCCGTCGAAGGCGATAACCCTGTTCGAATCGAGGACGAATATCCTCTCGCCGGAGCGGGAGACAGCCAGCCTCAGCTCCCTTTTGGGATCGCCGTGGGGCAAAACAAAGCCCATCCCCTCGGGGGTAACCGCCGGAACCGCGCCGCTCAACCCCTTAGGATCCCCAAGCCTTCTGAGATCGATGTCCCGGATGAACTCCCCCTCCGGCGAGAAGACGTGGACGCAGGGGAAGAGGCGGTATAGGATTTGCCCGCTCGATCCCTCGACCTTTTCGAACTTCCAATCCAGCAGATAGATCTTGCCCTCGCCGTCCACGGCTATGTCCGATATGGAGGTGAACTTGAACGGGCTTTTCTCATCCGGCTCGATTTTGAAGGCCAGCCTTCCGTCGGGCGAGAACTTCTGGACCCTGTTCAGCTCCGCATCGGAGATGTAGAGGTTGCCCTCCCGGTCGAACTCGATGAAGATCTGGGAGCTGAACTTCCCGTCCCCCTCGCCCTTGCCGCCTATGCGCGCCAGGACGCGGACGCCGCTCAGCCCGGGCGCCGTTGAGGGAAGCAACGGGATTATGAGCAGGATGGCGATCAACGCCCTCCTCACGCCTCTCCCTCGCTCGTCATGAGGCGTTCGAGCTCCACAACCTGATCGGCCCTCTCCTTGATCCTGTCGAGGATGGCGTTTATGAACCTGGAGGAGTCCTCTGTGCTGAACTCCTTGGCGATCTCTATCGCCTCGTTTATGCTGACGGCGGGGGGTATATCGGCGAGGTAGAGGATCTCGAAGGCGGCGAACCTCAGGATGCACCTGTCGATCGCCGCCATCCTGTGAAGCTCCCAGTGCTCGCTTATCTCATCTATGAGCTCGTCGATCTTCTGGAGGTGCTGAATGGTTCCCCTGACGAGCAGCTCGGCGAACTTCCTGACCTCGGGATCGGGCTTGACCCTCTCCCAGAACTCGCTCATGATCTTCTCGACCGGCTCGTCCGGCCTGATCTCGGCCTGGTAGAGTATGTGGAGCGCGTATTTCCTGGCGAGCCTCCTCCTCATTTTATCTCCCTGTAGAGGTTGGCCATCTCGATGGCCGCCACGGCGGCGTCCGCCCCCCTGTTGCCCATCTTCGTCCCGGCCCTCTCTATGGCCTGCTCTATCGTGTCGGCGGTGATGATCCCGTAGATCGTCGGCACGCCTGTCTCCATCGCCACCTGGGCGATCCCCCTGGCGGTCTGGGAGCAGACGTATTCGAAATGCGGGGTCGCCCCTCGTATGATCGCCCCCAGACAGATGATCGCGTCATACCTGCCCGATTGGGCCAGCTTTTTGGCGGTGGGGGGTATCTCGAACGACCCGGGAACCCAGAAGATCTCTATGTCGTCCTCGTTCACCCCGTGCCTCCTCAAGGCGTCCAAGGCCCCGTCGAGCAGCCTCGAGGTGATGAAGACGTTAAACCTGCTCACGATTATCCCGAACTTCAAGCCGGTTCCTATGAGCTTCCCCTCGTGAACCTTCGCCATCTCCTCCACCTCCTCGAAATTCATTTGAAGACCAACGCTATGAGGACGCCCATGATGGTCGCCCACATCCCGATAAGCCCCGCCACGATTCGCTTTATCATGCTAAGCATCTGAGCGCTCAGCTGATCGAGCCTTTGATCCAAGCGTTGGAACCTCGTTTCAAACCTCTCCTCCAACCTTTGAAACCCCTCCCTCATCGCTTCCCTCAGCTCTTTGATCTCAGCCTCCACTTTGGTGAGCCTTTTGTCCATTTGATCCAATATCCCTTCCATCCTGGCCATCCTTTCCTCAACTGTTTCCTCCATCTTCCTCCTCCCCCAGGACTGTGAAGATCAGGTGGCCGAGCTTGGTCTTCTTCGTCTCCAGGTATCGGCGGTTGAACGGGTTTGGCTTCACCTCTATAGGCACCCTCTCCACGATCTCAAGCCCGTAGCCCGACAGACCCACGATCTTTCGCGGGTTGTTGGTCATGAGCCTTATCTTCTTCACCCCCAGATCGACCAGTATCTGGGCGCCTATGCCGTAGTCGCGCAGGTCGGGCGGGAAGCCGAGCTTTTCGTTCGCCTCGACCGTGTCCAGCCCCTCCTCCTGAAGCCTGTAGGCCCTGATCTTGTTGGCCAGGCCTATACCCCTCCCCTCCTGCCTCATGTATACCACGACGCCCCTGCCCTCCTCCTCGATCATCCTCAGCGCCTGATGGAGCTGCTCGCCGCAGTCGCACCTGAGCGATCCGAACAGATCGCCCGTGACGCATTCGGAGTGAACCCTCACCAAAACGGGCTCGTCCGTCGCCACATCGCCTTTGACAAGCGCCAGGTGTTCTTTGTCGTCCACGAGGCTCTTGTAGACGTAGAGCGTGAACCTGCCGTAGATGGAGGGGAGGTCGGCGTAGGCGATCCTCTTGACGAGCTTCTCCCTCCTGCGGCGGTATTCTATCAGGTCGGCTATCGTTATGATTTTAAGCCCGTGTTTCCGGGCGAACTCCATCAGATCGGGCAGCCTGGCCATCGTCCCGTCGTCCTTCATGATCTCGCAGATCACGCCGGCGGGGAAGAGCCCTGCCAGCTTGGCCAGATCGACCGCCGCCTCGGTGTGGCCCGCCCTCCTGAGAACCCCCCCCTCCCGCGCCTGGATCGGGAAGACGTGGCCCGGGCGGACGAAGTCCTCGGGCTTGGCGTTCGGATCGGTGAATTTTTTTATCGTCAGCGCCCGGTCGTAGGCCGAGATGCCGGTTGTGATCCCATCCCTGGCGTCGATCGACACGGTGAAGGCCGTGCCGAAGGCCGATGTGTTCTCGTTTTCGGGGACCATCGGGGGGATCTTCAGCTGCTCCAGCCTCTCCCTCGTGGCGGCCAAGCAGATCAGTCCGCGCCCGTATTTAGCCATGAAGTTTACCTTCTCGGGCGTGACCTTCTCGGCCGCCATCACCAGATCGCCCTCGTTCTCCCTGTCCTCGTCGTCCACGACGATTATCATCTCGCCGTTCCTTATCGCCTCTATCGCCTCCTCTATGGTGTTGAACTTGAACTCGCCCATCTCCGCTCACCCCCGAATGATCAGGCGAAGCCGTGTTCCCTGAGAAACTCGACCGTTATCCCCTCTTCGCCCCTCCCCCGCCCCAGGAGCCTCTCGACGTATTTCCCTATGATGTCGAACTCGACGTTCACCTCATCGCCCGGCTTTCTAAGCCCCAGGGTTGTGACGGCCAGGGTGTGGGGTATGAGGGCGACCTCGAACGAGCTTTCGCCGACCGCCGCCACCGTCAAGCTCACCCCGTCCACGCAGACCGACCCCTTCTCCACGATGTATCTCATCCCCTGGGGAGATACCCTCACGCTCATCACCTTCGAGCCTCCCATCTCCCTCATCCCGAGAATCACCCCCACCTCGTCCACATGTCCCAGCACGAGATGCCCTCCCAGCCTGTCGCCCAGCCTGAGGGGCCTTTCCAGGTTCACGGGATCGCCCGGCCTCAGCTGGCCCAGCGTCGTCCTGGAGATCGTCTCCGGCGAAAGCTCGGCCCAGAAGCCGTTCGGCTCCACCCGCGTCGCCGTGAGACAAGCGCCGTTGACGGCTATGCTGTCGCCCACCCGCAGATCCTCCACCACCTTCGAGGCGGAGATGAACAGCTCGACGATCCTCCCCCTGCGAACTATCTCAACCCTGCCCATCTCCTCCACAAGCCCGGTGAACATCCCATCCCCCTCCTCGCAGCAGTTAGATTATACCATCCCGCCCCTCAACTCGGCTACCTGTTCCTCAGCTTTTCGTGTTAAAATATACCCCAAAACCGAGCCGAAGGAGGTCGAGGATGCCGTTCTTCGATGCGGAATGGAGGATAATAGCGACCCAGTTCCGAAACAGGATGGAGGAGATAGCGCGCGCCGTCTACTCGGACAGGCGGAGGATAGAGGGATGGGAGCACGTCGTGACGGGCCACAAACAAGGCCCCTCCGCCCCGCCCAAATCGGGATGGGAGCCTTTCGAGATAGGCTCAAGCTGGGGAGGACTTGATGTGACCGTCTGGTTCAGGGCCGAGGTGACGATACCGGAGGAGATGGAGGGGAGGAAGGTCGTG
>QNBQ01000128.1 GCA_003645735.1 Candidatus Poribacteria bacterium | reverse complement strand
GCCTCATAGGAGTTCTGGATGTAGGGGCCGAACAGGACGGGTTTGCCCATGGCCGCTGGCTCCATCACGTTGTGGACGCTCCCCCTGAAGCTGCCTCCCACGAAGGCGATATCCCCCAATTTGTAAAGCGCCGCCAGCAGCCCCACCGCATCTATCACCACAACCTCATACCCGCCTAGGTCCATCCCCTCCTCTATCTCGCTCAGCTTGACGAACCTCAGCCCCTCTTCCCTCAGAAGCTCCTCTATCTCGGCTATCCGATCGGGGGAGGGCTCGTGGGGCACCAGGATGAGGGTGAAGGGGTGTTCGCCTTTGAGCCTCTCGATCCGCTTGTAGGCGTCGATCAAAACCCTTTCGCTTTCGGCGTAGGTGCTGCCGGCTATCAATATCGGCCTCTTGATCGTCCCTTGGGAGGGGATGATCGGCTCGTCCCCCACGCTCATCGCCCTCCTGTAAACCTGGTCGAACCTCGTATCGCCCGTGACGGCCACTTTGTCCGGGTCGCCGCACAACGTTTTGAACCTCTCGGCGTCGCCCTCGGAGATGGCGCAGTGCATCGAGATATGCCTGTGAACCGCCTTGAAAAACGGCCTTCCCAGCCTCGATATCCTCCTGGATCCGGCGTGGAGGGTGCCGGCTATCAAAGCCACGGGCACCCCCCTCCTGGAGGCCTCCCAGACCAGGTTGGGCCAGATGTCGAACTTCGAGAAGATCAGCAGGTCGGGCTTTATGAGCTCGAAGAGCTTCCTGGCGTTCCGCCTCGTGTCAAGCGGCAGGTAGATGTGGGCGTCCTTGTGCGGGTATCTCTCGACGTTCCTCCTGACGGAGGGGGAGAAATATGTGAGGACAATCCTGGCCTCGTCCTTCAGCCCCTCTATGATCGGCTTGGCCTGTTCGAACTCGCCGACCGATGTGAAGTGGAGCCAGACGGTCTTGGGAAGGTCGCGCGCCCCCTCCAGTTGCCGCTTCAGGCTCTCGAAAACCCCTTTCCGCCCCTCGAACCCCTCCCTGACCTTCTCATCGGTCAGGGAGCGGAGGCGGAAGTAGAGGTAGATGAGGGGGATGAACAGGTAGCTGTAGATGAACCTCCACATCCGCCCCGCTTCACCCCTTCAAACTTTTAGCATATCGAACCAATCGTTTCAAGCCGCTCACTTGCCCATGGCCTTGAGGTTCTTGAGGCATCTCTCGACGCACTCAAGCGGCGGGTAGGCGTAGCTCTCCTGCTCGACTATATACCACTCCGTCCCGCCCACCGTCTCGCACAGCTCGAAGACCTCCTTCCAGTTCACCTCCCCCTCCCCTATGAGCGCCTTGGGGTTGGTGGAGGAGTATTCCTTGAGGTGGATCGTCAGCGATCTGCCGGGGTATTTCCTCAGGTAGGGGATCGGATCGGCGCCGCCGTGCATCGCGTTGCCTATATCCAGCTGCATGAACACCTCCTTGGCCGTCGTGAAGAAGATATCCCACGGTATCTCGCCGTCTATCGGCTGGAACTCGACCGCGTGGTTGTGATATCCCAGCTTCATCCCCTCCTCCTTCAGCTTGGCGGCTATCTCATCCATCAGCTTGGCCGTCTCGATCCACGCCTCCTTCGACGACCTCCTCTCGGGCGGCAGGCCCGGAACCACCAGGTATTTGTTGCCGAGTATCTTGTTGAACTCGACCGTCCTCTCATACTCGTCGCCCAGCAGGGTGTTGAGGCCGATGTGCGTCCCGGCCACTTTCAGCCCCAGGTCGTCGAGCAGTCTTCTAAGATCCTCGGCCTTCCACCCGTAATAACCGGCGAACTCGACCCCCTCGTAGCCCATCTTGGCCACCGCCTCAAGCGTCCTGGGAAGATCCTTGGCGCAATCCTCCCTCACCGAATAAAGCTGCAAGGCTATCGGTATCCTTCCCATCATCTCACCTCCGATCTTTTCTCACTCGTATTATAGCTCAAAACCTGTCCGACCACCAGATGTAGGGGTTGAGGGGCGGGAAGAGGGCGCTCAGCAGGGGGATCAGCCCAGGCGAAACGAACACATCGTCGTCCAGCGACAGATCCTCGACCGTTCGATATCCTACCAGCAGCTGGGTCAGCTTCGACTGGGGCAGCTCAAGCCGCTCATCCCCCGCCTTATCGGTCGGCTCCGCCTTAACCCTGCCCCTCGAAACCCTTAACCTCAGGGTTCCGATATCCGTTTTGACGTAGAACTCCCCCTCCCAGCCCCACATGCCCGATCGTTTGAGCCTTCTTTCCAGCTCGGGCGCCATCCTGTCGAAGGTCGTTTTAAGGTTGATGATCCTCATCATCCCGCCGCCGCTCCTGTTGAACGTCGCGCTCGCCCTGCATCCGAACCTCCGCAGGTATATCGCGAAGGGGTGATCGGGCGGGATCGCCAGCCAGACCTCCCCATGCCCTCTCTCTTCGGCTCTCCTCCTCATCGCCGCCGCCATGCTCTCGCAAACGCTCCCGTCCGAATACCCGACCTCGGCGACGTTCGCCCTCTCGCCGGTCGCGTCGAAGGATATGTATCCCCTGACCTTTCCCTCTCCGTCGAGCAGCACGACCGGGTCGGCCTCGACCCTGAAGCTCGTCCCCTTGCTGAACCCCTTCCAGAACTCAACGGCCCTGGCCACCGAGCACATCCTCCCCTCGTTGTTCCGCTCGTAAAGCTCGACCACGGCTTCCCTGTGCTCATCCGAATAGGGGACGACCTTGAGCTTCGGCTCATCCGGCAGATACCTGACGTCCACGGCCAGCCAGAACTCGGGCAGCGCCGGGGCGTAGCCCCACCTCTCGTAGAAATCCCGGATCCCGAAAAGCGCCGCTATATCGAAGCCGTTCTCCAGCATCCATCCGTTGGAGAACTCCATCACCCTCCTGGCGAACCCCCGCATCCTGTATTCCTCCTTCGTCCCAACCCCGCCTATCCCGCCCATCCTCAGCCTGACCCCTCGACCGAAGTGGACGGTCAGGTCATGTATCCAGAGGCCGCTCACGTGTTCCCCTCTGTAGAAGAGCCTCACGGCGAAGGTTCTCCCCTCGGGCCTGACCTTTATCTCGATATCCCTCTCCTCGACGCTCATGGCCGCCCTCCCTCGCCCAGGAAATGTTCGATGCTCGCCTCGATCGCCGTCTCGATGAGCTTGACCTGCATATCGGGGGGAGTTCTGGTGTTGTTGTTCTGAACCTCGACCGTCAGACAGGGCAGCTTTTTGTAAACCTCCCCCCAGCACCTGCGGAAATATTTGAGCTGGTCCTCGCCGTAGCCGAGCGGTTTGGGTTTGGGGACGGGGTTTGCCCCCGTCTCCCTCCACGCCCCTATGATCGCCTCGGCCCACCTCATGCTCCGCTCCTTTATCCGGTCGGGAAGCTCCTCGAAGTTGAAGGGGAGGATGATCATCGCGTTGTGCTCCGACCGCTCGAACTCGGTCTGGTGCAGCGATAGATACCCGTCGCAGCCCCTCCCGATCGCCCGCATGACCAGTTTTGAGAAGGACGATTCGAGATCCCTGTTCGGCTCGACGAACTCCTTGGGGTTTATCTGCTCGTAGACGATCCCTATGAACTTCGGCGAGTATTCCTCCAAGCTCCACCTGCCCATCCTGGGGAACCTCTCGCCGTTTTCGTCGATCCCGAAGGCTATCTTGAGGAACTCCTCGTTCGAGTATTTCGTCCCGTCCCAGATCTCCTCGGGGGATCTGGATCTGCCGTCAGGGTTTCCGTCCGGTATGAAGGTCAAAACGGCCCTTTTGAGCAGCTCGCCGTAGCCTTCCCCCTCTATCACCTTCCCCATGAAGCTCATCATCCCGGCGGTCGTCGCCGGCTCATGTGCGTGCGGCTGGGCGAAGAGCAGCTTGAGCTTCCGTGAGTCGTCGATCGATTTATCCGTCAGGGAGACGGCGTAGACGTTCATACCCGTATACGTCCTGACGCTTTCGATCGAGACGATATCCGGCCTCTTACGCGCCCACTCCAGCAGTTTAGGCTGAGTTTGATATGGCTTCGTGAGCAAGGCCATTTTCACACCCCCAGCAGCCTGGCTATCGCCCCTCCCAGGACCATCGATTCGTCCTCCGGTTTGAGGCCGAGCGATTTTATCTTCTCAAGCTCTTTCCTCGCAAACCCGACCGTGTCGGGATCCTCATGCGGCCCGTCCGTCCCGAAGATCACCCTCTCCGCCCCTATCCTCTCGACCGCCTCGGCGATCTTGTGGGTCAGAACCACGCCGCTGACGTCCAGGTAGACGCTCGGATGTCTTTCGGCCAGCTCGATGAACCTATCGATCAGCCCCTCATCCCTGCAGAGATATCTGCCCATGTGGGCGACGATGATCGGCGTTTTGGGGAAGGAGGAGGCCATCCTCTCTATGTCGCCGATCCTACCCGCCGGGTCTATGAGGCAGGGGACGCCCAGCTCGCCGGCCAGCCTTATGACGGGGTCGATCACATATTCGGCCAGCGTGCATTCCCCGACGTGGATCTTTATCCCCTTGAACCCCAGCTTCTCGATCGCCTCCCTCAGCTCCTCGATCACCGGCCTCTCGTAGCTGGGAAGGGCGTAGACGTATGGGATCAGCCTATCGGGGAACTTCTCGACCGCTTCGAGCGCCATCTCGATGGAGCGGCGGGTGGTCGTGGACATGGCGAAGACGACGGACCTGTCTATCCCGACCGCGTCCATCGTCTCGACGATGACCTCCGGCGTATACTCCGTCCTCTGGGCGTCGCCGTGTTTGAGGTGGACGTGCGAGTCTATGATCACGTGCGCATCCCTCCTTTCAGAAGAGGGTCAGCTGTGATCCGCCCCTCTTGTCCGTCGATTCGGCCTTCCTCTTGGCCTCCAAGAGATCGTTGACCAGATCGGCCCTCGCCCTCTCGAACGCCTCGCCCTTCTGCCTCAGGACGAAGGCCGGATGAAGCGTTGCCATGATGAAGGGGGCGTAAGGCGAGCTTTCGAACCACCTGCCCCTCTCCTCCAACATCTTGAACCCTTTGTGTATCAAGAGGTTGGCGGCGGGGTTGCCGAGGCAGACGATCACCGTCGGCTTTATCAGCTTCAGCTCGGCGTCGAGCCACTTCTTGCAGGCGTTGACCTCCCCTACCCTGGGGGGCCTGTTTTTGACCCTGCCGTCCTTGTCGATCGTGCAGGCCCTGCACTTTATCACGTTCGTTATCCAGACCTCCTCCCGCTTAAGCCCTATCTCCTCCAACACCTGGTTGAGCAGCCTCCCGGCCCTCCCGACGAAGGGCCTACCCTCCCTGTCCTCGTTCTCGCCCGGCCCCTCGCCCACGAACACGATCTTGGCCTCCGGGTTCCCCTCACCGAAGACCACCTGCGTCCTCGTTTTATGCAGATCGCAATCCGTGCAGCTCATCGCCCTCTCCTTGAGCTTTCTCATCTCCTCGGCGACAGACATAATTGTCACCTCCTTCCCCGCCCCGGGCGGGGGCGGATGGCTCAGATGAGAGCCGATCTGAGGATCTCTATGGGATGGACGGTTTTCATGCCCGTGGCCTGTTCGATCTGTATCCTGCAAGTTCCACAGCTCGTGGCCACAAGCTCGGCCCCCGAGTTCTCCAAGGCTTCGAAAAGCGGCCTCCCGGCCTTCATCGAAAGCTCGAAATACTGCTTTTTCATCCCGAACGTCCCCGCCATACCGCAGCATTTATCGGTCACGACCGCTATCCTCAGGCCGGGTATCTCCCTCAGGATCTCCAGCGTCCTGTCCTCCCCCAACGCCCTCAGATGGCAGGGGATGTGGTAGGCGATGTTCAGATCGACCGGTTTGAATTTCAGGTTCAGCTCTCCCCTTCCCTTGAGCTCGGCCAGGAGCTCGAAGATGTAGAGGCAGTTTTCGGCCACCTCCTTCGAGGCGGGGGTGCCGAGCAGCTCGGGATACTCCTCCCTCACCGCCAAAAGACAGCTCGGCGCGCTGAAGACTATCCGATACCCCCTC
>QNBQ01000127.1 GCA_003645735.1 Candidatus Poribacteria bacterium | reverse complement strand
TGGCTGGCGCTGAGGTGCGGCCTGAACGACGGGCTGAGGCTCGGGGTGGGGATCAGAAGCGCCGTTTTGAAGATCGATTACGCCTTCATCTCAAGCTTCAAGGATAAGCTGTCGAATGAGGAGATCGGAGGCGTCCACGCCTTTTCGGTGATCTTCAGCTATTGAAGGGGGGATGGAGATGTTCGATAGGATAAGGCTTTTGGCAACGGCTTTGGCGATCGCCGCGCTGATGGCCGGCTGTTCGAACTACGTCCAACAGGCGAAGGTCTACGAATCGATGGGCGATTACAGCTCGGCGATCGCCGCCTATGAGAGGATGGCCGAGAGGTGCCAGGGCAGGGAGAGGGGTTACGCCCTGGCGAACCTAGGCAGGCTGAGGCTCAAGCTCGGCCAGAACTGGGAGGCCGAAAAGCTCCTCAGGGAGGCCAAGAAGCTGCTCGACGAGTCCGACCCGCTCTACCCGGAGGTCTGCTTCAACCTGGGGTATTGCTACTACTCCCGCGGCGCCCAGTGGTATGGTCAGGCGGTCGAGCAGATGACCGAGGCGGTGAGGCTGAAGGAGGATTACCCCAAAGCGCATTTCTACCTGGGGGCGATCTACCTGAGGACGAAGCAGTATCGCAAGGCGTTGAGCCACCTGAGGAGGGTGAGGGGGGAACATGAGGACAGGGCGAGCTTCATGGCCGGCCTGTGCAGCTGGAAGCTCGGCGATTACGAGGGGGCCGAGAGGATGTTGAGGAGGGCGGTGGAGCTGGCCGAAACGCCCGAGGACAAATCCGAGTATCTATCCGCGCTGCAGGAGCTGATGGACGAGGTGGCGAGAAGGGAGAGGGAGATGAGCAAGATCGCCAAGGTCGATCTCGACCCGCTCTTCGCGGCCCTGCCCGCCTATTACGCCGAAAACCCGATAGGACGGGTGACGGTGGTGAACAGGCTGGAGGAGGCGATGGAGGACGTCAAGCTGATGGTCGAGCTTAAAGGGATCTCCCCGGCGCCGGCGGTCAACGAGGTCGGAACGATCGCGCCCGGCGAGAGGAAGGTCGTCCCGATAAAGGCCGCGATGTCGCCCGAAAAGCTCAGAGGGCTGCTCGAGGACGTCCCGAGCCAGGAGGTGATCATCACCCTGGAATACAGGGTGGGCAACGCCAAATCCTACGAGAGGAAGGTCGCATACACCCGCCTCTACAACGTCCACGCCGTCAGCTGGAGCCCGCCGGAGCAGATCGCCGCCTTCGTGACGCATCAGAACCCGACCGTCATGAGGGTCGCCAAACACGCCTCGCTCGCCGACACGCCTCTGGAGAAGGCGATCCAGGTCTACGAAACGCTCAGCCTCTACGGGATCGTCTATTCGCCCGATCCGAAAAACCCCTTCAGCCGCAAGATAGATTACGTGCTCTACCCCTGGGAGACGCTCAAGCAGAGGGGCGGCGATTGCGATGACCTGGCGGTCCTCTACGCAGCGTGCCTGGAGAGCATCGGGATACAGACCGCCTTCCTGGTGAGCGAGGATCACATATTCGTGATGTTCAACTCCAGGCTGCCGGAGCAGAAGGCCAAGAGGGTCATACCCGACGCGAAGCTGTTCGTCGTCCGGGAGGACGGGTTCGCCTGGATACCGGTCGAGGTGACGATGCTCGGCAAAGGCGAGTTCTTCGAGGCCTGGAGGAAAGGGGCGGAGGAGTTCAGCGAGGAGCTGACGGCCATACCGGTCGAGGAGGCTTGGGAGAGGTTCAAGCCGGTGTGGGTCGGAGAGGATCTGGAGATCGAGCTGCCCGATAGGGACAAGGTTCTGTCGATGTATAACGCGGAGATCAGGAAGGCGAAGGAGCATTGGAGGGAGATCTTCGGGAGGGAGATCGAGTATCAGATGGCCAGGCTGGAAAAGGGCGAGGGGAGCGAGGCGGCCATCAGAAACCTCATAGGGATCAACTACGCGATGATGGGCGAGTATGAGAAGGCCAGGGAGCAGTTCCAGAGAGCCGCCCTGCTTGAGCCGTCGGTCACGGATTACCACAACAACCTGGCAAACGTCCTCCTGATACTGGGGGATTATGAGGGGGCGATGAGGGAGTATGAGGAGGCGATCAAATGCGGCTCCAGGTTAGGGGCCGTCTACTTCAACATGATGATATGCCACTTCGCCGCCGGTCAGCCGGAGAAGGGGCTTGAGGTGATGAGGACGGCGATGGGGAGGCCGGAGGCGAGGGATCAGTTCGTCGCCATAGCCCGCGTCCACTCCACCGGCGCCGAGATGCCCGACGCCTTCGTCCGACCGGAGATGGTGGCGGGCGGAGCAGGCGTGGATAAAGCGAAGCTCCAAAAACTGTTCGGCTTCGGCGAAGCGGGGACTAAGGCCTCCGGGATCTCCAACCCCGAGGAGCTGGAATGGACGCTTTACTGGATGAGGTGATGGATATGCGGAAGAAGGGCTGGGCTTTGATCCTGACGGCGGCCTTGGCCTTCCTCCCCCTGGCGGGCGAGGCCCAGAAGGATCTGCTGCTGAAGCCCTCAAGCAGGATCCAAGAGGGCCTCGCCCAGCTCCAGGGAGGGGAGGCGGGCGATCTTTGGGCGGTGATCGTGGGGGTCAACAGATACGAGGATCCGGCGATAAGGCCCCTCAGGTTCTCGGTCGCCGACGCCGAGGAGATCTACTCGATCATCTCCGACCGCAGGAGGATGCCCTACCGGAACGTCTACGTCATGATCTACACGGACGAGACCGATAAAAAACCGACCAGGACGAACATCTTCATAGGGCTGACGCTCGCCCGCAAACAGGCCAAACCCCAGGACACCTTCCTCTTCTTCTTCTCGGGGCACGGCATCGAGGAGGAGGGGATGAGCTATCTGCTGCCGTGCGACGCCAACACCGAGGCGCTGGCCTACACCGCCATCTCGCTGCAGGATCTGAGCAGGGAGCTGAGCCTGATGAAGGCCAAGAGACAGGTGGTGATACTGGACGCATGCCACAGCGGCGGGCCTCTCATAACGAAAGGGGTCGAGGCGACCCCCAGGATCGCCACTAACCTGATCTCGAGCGCCGAGGGGAGGGTCGTGCTCTCATCGTCCAAGGCGGATGAGGTCTCATACGAGTATCCGGAGAAGGGGAACGGGGTCTTCACCTACTTCCTCGCCGAGGGGCTGAGGGGCAAGGCCGACGCGAACATGGACGGATTTGTGACCGTTACCGAGGCCTACAACTACGTCCTGACGGAGGTGAGGAAGTGGGGGCTCAAGACCGGCCACGTCCAAACGCCGACGATGGAGGTCAAATCGGCGGGCGTGATCGTGCTGACGCTGAACCCGGACATCACAGCGGCGATCCCCTCCCCGCCCAAGCCGCCCGAGGGGCGGATATCGACCGAGGTGATCATAGCCCCTTATGACGGGGCGGAGATGGTCCTCATACCGGGCGGCAAGTTCGTGATGGGCAGCGCGCCGGGGGAGGGGGAGGAGGACGAGATGCCTCAGCACGAGGTCTACCTCGACCCCTTCTACATCGACGTCCATGAGGTGACCAACGCCCAATACAGGCTGTTCGTCGAGGCGACCGGCCACCCCGAGCCGCCCTTCTGGAAGGACGATAGGTTCAACAAGCCCGACCAGCCGGTTGTGGGCGTCTCCTGGTATGACGCCCGCGAATACGCCAAGTGGGTCGGCAGGAGGCTCCCTACGGAGGCGGAGTGGGAGAAGGCAGCGCGCGGGACGGACAGGCGGATCTACCCCTGGGGGAACGAGTGGGTGGCCGAGGGGAAGGCCGTCTCGGCCCCGCTGCCGGTCGGCTCCAACGAGTTCGACGTCAGCCCCTACGGCGTGGTGGACATGGCCGGAAACGTCGCCGAATGGGTGGCCGACCTCTACAAGGAGGACTACTACAGATCCCAGGCCGTCTGGGTGAACCCCTTAGGCCCGATGATCGCCGGGCTGATCAAGCTGAGGGTGATAAGGGGCGCCTCCTGGAAGGACTTCTCCCCCCAGACGGCCAGATGCGCAAACAGAAGCTTCAACATGCCGAACATGAGGTTCCCCTTCGTGGGGTTCAGGCTGGCCATGGACGCGGAGAGGAGGTGAGAGGGCGTGTTCGAGCTGAGGGTTAAGGGGAGGTTTTCGGCGGCGCATATGTTGAGGGGCTATCGGGGCAAATGCGCCCGTCTGCACGGCCACAACTGGGAGGTGGAGGTCGCCGTCGAGGCCGAGGGGCTCTCGGAGGCGGGGATGGTGATCGACTTCGGCGAGCTTAAGGGGATGCTGGGGGAGGTGCTGGACGAGCTGGATCACAAGCTGTTGAACGATATCCCCCCCTTCGACCGGCTCAACCCCACCTCGGAGAACATAGCGAAATGGATATTCGACCGGATGAAGGAGAAGCTGTCGGGGTTTGAGGGGGTGAGGGTAAGCTCCGTGACGGTTCGGGAGTCGGAAGGGGTGGCTGCCTCATACAGGGAATGACTCGACCGGGAAGAAGATGAACCGGCAGACCTCCGGATCCTCCACATCCACCCCGCTCATCCTGAGCGTTTCGATTATGTTCAGAACCGTTCTCTTGTCGGGCACGAGGGCCACGATGAACTTGGCGAACCCCCGCCTTCTATCCAGATCGGCCCTGAAACCGGCGAATATCGGCATCTCGAAGGCCAAAACCCTCCTGACGTTGACCGCGTCCAGGACGAACGAATCGGTCACCCCCTCCGCCGTCAGGGCCAGCATCACCTCTTCCTGAAGTCCCTCGTCGTAAAGGTGGATTATGAGGTAATACATCCCTCACTCCTCCGGTTTGCCTCCTTTCCCCGCCTCGCCGCTTTTGACTATGGCGAGCTTGACGAAGGGGGGGCCTATGAGCTGGACCACGAGGGTGGTGGCCGTTATGAGGGTGATGATGTATCTGCCCAGCTCAACCCCCGCCTCCCCTAACCTCGAAAGCTCATGGTAGATCGACAAGGCCACTCCTATGGCCACGCCCGCTTGGGAGAACAGACCGAAGCCCGCATATCTCCTCACCTTTTCGTCCGCCTTACCCAAGGTCGCCCCCAGATAGGTGCCGAAATATTTGCCCGCCTCCCTCAAGGCTATATACGCCAGCCCTATTACCCCCATCTTCGGCAGGAGGGCTATGTTCAGCCTGCCTCCCACGAGGACGAAGAAGCAGATGTAGATCGGCACGGCGAACTCGTTCAGGGCCTCGGCTATCCTCCGGCAGAGCCGATATCTCAGGTTGACCATGACGACCGCCATGGACATCGTGGTGAGGATCAGGGAGAGGTGGAATTTGACCGCCAGGCCGCTGGCGAGGAAGATCATACCGAGCGAGAAGGCGAGGATCTCCGACCTGAGCCTCAACCTCCCGGCCGGCAGCAAAGCTATGGCGCCTATGAGGGCGCCCAGCCCGATCGACAGGGCGATCTCCTCCAGCGGCTTCACCAGGACGGTCATCAGGTTCATCGGCATCTTAACGAGCATCGATTCGGCCAGCGGGAGGCAGAAGCCGTAAGCCATCAGGGCGAAGGCGTCGTCAAGCCCGACGATCGCGTATAGCGTCGTCGTGACGGGCCCTTTCGCCCTGTATTCCTGGAGGACGTCGACCGTCCCGGCGGGGGCGGTGGCCGAGGCTAGGGCGCCCAAAAGGACGGAAAGGGGGGCGTTCCGGGTCAACAAATAGCTTCCCAGCCCGACCAACAACAACGCCCAGCCGGCCTCCATCGGGACGATCCACGCTATGGCTTTCCCAAGCCCCCTCAGGTTCCTCAGCGCCAGCTCGCTGCCGATTATGAACCCTATGATCCCCAGCGCTACGAAGCTTAAGACGTCATACCTGCCGGCCTTCTCCAGGCTGAGAAGCTTCAGGATGGAGGGGCCTAAAATCACCCCCGCGAGGACGTAACCAACAACCTGGGGGAAACGAAGGGCTTTGATCCCCTTCGCCCCGCACAACCCCAATATCAGGACGAT
>QNBQ01000126.1 GCA_003645735.1 Candidatus Poribacteria bacterium | reverse complement strand
TCCTCCTCGACAATAAGGGGCTTCCGGAGGCTTTACAGGAGCTTCCACGAGGTGGCTCCGCTCCGCAGGAACACGCAGCCCGATGAGGTCGCCGACGTCGCCGTCTTCCTGCTCAGCGATATGTCGAGGGGGATAACCGGGGAGGTGATATTCGTCGATCAGGGATACAACATAATGGGGTTTTACGGTCGGGGATGAGCCTTTTCGAGCCTTCGAAGGATGTGATCAAATGAGGCTTATCTTGATCCTGGCCTGCCTTCCCATTATCGGCTCCCCGGGGGCGGGCATATCGTTTTATCACATCGTGGTGAAAACGGACGACGGCTCGGTCGAGGTGATCGAGAGCTTCTCGATAGATGAGGAGCTGCCGGGCCTGGCGCTGGAGCTGCCGGAGGGTTTTTTCGACCTGAGGCCCGCGATGGGGTTTCCCGAGGGTAAGGTTCGCGTCTCGGGGAGATGTCTGGTCTGCGACGCGCCCTTGAAACCCGGGGTTTTCAGCTTCAGATACAGGCTGAAGGCGGCGAAGGTCTTGGATCTCTCGAGGAGCTTCCCGCTCAAGGTCGAAAGGCTCGCCGTCATCCTCGGCGCCGGGGGAATCTCCATCCGATCGGACGGCTTCCGACGCGAGGAGGGCCTGGATCCCCGGGGGAGGAGGGTTCGCGTCTATTCGATGGACGGCGTCGAAGCCGGGAGGCGCGTTGAGATCGCCCTGATGCTCGGATCGGGGTCGCCGAAGAGGGCAATCTGGCTCCTCGCCTCGGCGGCCTTCGTCCTCCTCTTCGCCCTCTCCTACGCCCTGATCCTCATGAGGAGGGCCGATCTCGCCCGGAGCGGCGAAAGCGGATCGAATACAGATCGGCGTCCCTCATGACGAACCTGATCGGCCTGCTTCGGACGCCCTGTATTATCCCGACCATTATGCTCCCGGCAGCCGATGTGTCGTCTTTCGGCCTGGGCTGTTAGGATCTATCCCCTCCGGCCAAGGGGAGCTTCCGGGCTTGATGGTCCACCTCGCCCCGGAGCGATCTCCCCGACCTTTCCTCCGCCCTCCCCCGCCGGGGCAACGGCAGAGGGCGAAACGCGGGTGTTTGATCGGTAAGGGTTGCCGATTGGGCGGGTTCGTTTTATTATTCTGGGGTGCATGGGGGGCTGAGATGGCGCGGATCGCCTTGATGCTGTTTTTCGCCCTCACATCGCTCAAAGGGATCGCCGGGGACGGGATATTCGATCTGGAGCTGATAGTGATCGATCCCGGCCACGGCGGCAGGGATCCCGGGTGCGTCAACAGGTGGGGAGGCGTCGAGAAGGAGATAAACCTGGCGGTGGCGCTTTACCTCAAAGGCGCGATCGAAAGGGAGGGGATCTACAGGGCCGTCATGACCAGGCAAAGCGATCAGACCTTATCGCTAGGGGAGAGGGCGCGTATAGCCAACAGATACCCCCCCGATAAAACCCTTTTCATCAGCCTGCACTGCAACTCCTCCCCTAATGGCGAGGGAAGGGGGATCGAGACCTACGTCTTCGATTTGGAGGCGACGGACAGGCTGGCCCAACAGGTGGCGGAGAGGGAGAACGCGCTGGAGGTCATAGATCCCCTTAGGTTCATCCTGAACGACCTCCGCCACCGCTCCGCCGCCCTCTACAGCGAGATGGCCGCCCGGCTGATACAGCGGGCGTTGGTGAGCAGGCTCAAAGCGGGCGACAGGAGGATAAGGAGGGCGCCGTTCAAGATACTGGCCGACGTGAAGATGCCGGCGGTGCTGGTCGAGATGGGGTTTTTATCGGATAAAGTGGAGCAGAGGAAGCTCCGGTCGAAGCGGTATCAAAGGGCGATCGCCGAGGCCATATACGAGGGGATCAAGCGGTTCGACCGCGAGCTGAGCGCCGCCCACAAAGGGGTGGCCCGAAGCTCGAGGTGAGCCATGCGGTTCTGGGAGGCCGAGGAGTGGATCGTCGGGACAACCCCCCCGCTCATACGGATCGATCCCATATGCGATACGGGGGTCGCCGCCGCCTTCTCCAGCCTCAGGATAGGCGGGGTGAGCCGTCCGCCGTTCGACACGCTCAACCTCGGGAGGAGCGTGGGGGACGAGGAGCGGAACGTGCTGGAGAACAGGAGGAGGTTCGCCGAGGCGGCCGGGATCGATCTGAACAGGCTTCACCTGTGCCGGCAGGTTCACGGGGTGGGGATCGACATCGCCGTCGAGGGCGGGCCGACGCTCCACCCCGATCGGGACGGGCTGATATCCAAAACGCCTGGGATCGCGCTGGGCGTGTTGACCGCCGATTGCGTCCCGATCCTCGTCGTCGATCCCAGAACCGGAGCGGTCGGGGCGATACACGCCGGCTGGAGGGGGACGTTGGGAGGGATAGCTTTGAACGGGCTTAGGGCCATGGAGGAGGCCTTCGGAACGGAGCCGGGGGATTGCCTGGCCGTCATCTGCCCGTCGATCGGGCGGTGCTGCTATGAGGTGAGCGAGGAGCTCGCCGCGGAGTTCAAGCGGAGGTTCGGCGGGGAAGTGGTGGAGGGGAGGAGGGTCGATCTGGCCCTGGCCAACGCGTTTCAGTTGAAAGAGGCCGGGGTGAGGGAGATCTGGGTCTGCCGGAGCTGCACGTGTTGTCAAGGGGAGCTTTTCTTCTCGCACAGGCGGGATAAGGGGAGGACGGGCAGGATGATGAGCGTCATCATCTCATCGCCCTCAGCGAGTTGAGCACGGTCAGCAACGCCACGCCCACGTCGGCGAAGACCGCCTCCCATATGGTGGCCATCCCCAGAAAGCCCAGCCCCAAAACGATCGCCTTCACGCTCAACGCGAACCATACGTTCTGCCAGGTTATCCGCCTCGTTTTGCGGGCGATCTGTATAGCCGTCACCACCTTGGAGGGCTCGTCGGTGGCTATGACCACGTCGGCCGCCTCGATCGCCGCGTCCCTCCCCATGCCTCCCATGGCGATGCCCACATCGGCCCTCATTATGGCCGGCGCGTCGTTTATCCCATCCCCCACGAAGGCCACCTTCCCATGCCTCGACTTTATCTCCTCCAGCTTGTCCACCTTCTCGTCCGGCATCAGCTCGGCGAAGACCCCGTCCAGCCCCAGCTCCCCGCCTATCCGCTGGGCGACCTCCCGCTTGTCGCCGGTCAGCATGTATATCCTCCTGACCCCCATCGCCCTCAGCCTATCGATCGCCTCCTTGACGTCCGATTTGACCCTATCGCCGACCACGATCTCGCCCACCAGGACGCCGTCCTTCACAACGTGAACCACCGTTCCGACCTCGCGGCACTCGTGCTCTATCCCGAGGTCGTCCAGCATCTTCTGGTTGCCGGCGAGGAAGGTGGAGCCATTCGAGACGGCTTTGACGCCCTTGCCGGCTATCTCCTCGAAATGCTGCACCTCCGGCGTCTCCCCGCCCCACGCCCTCGTTATGGCCAGGGCTATGGGGTGATCGGACAGCTTCTCGGCTATGGCAGCGTATCTCAGCGTGTCCTTTTCGGAGAAGCCGTTGAGAGGTGTGATCTTCTGCAGGTCGAACACCCCCAGCGTGAGCGTCCCGGTCTTGTCGAAGACGACCGCCTCCACCCGGCATAGCGCTTCCAGGAACCCGCTTCCTTTGATCAGTATCCCCTTCCTGGCCGCCGCCCCCAGCCCGGCGAAGGCCGTCAGCGGCACCGAAAGCACCAGCGCGCACGGGCAGGAGATCATGAGGAAGACGAGGGATCTGTAGACCCACATCTGAAAGCTTCCAAACCCCAACAAGGGCGGCAGGAGAGCGGTCAAAACGGCGCCCCCCACCACCGCCGGGGTGTAAACCCTGGCGAACCTGGCGATGAACCTCTCTGCCCCGCTCTTCCTCTGGGCGGCCTCCTCGACGAGCCTCAGTATCCTCGAAACGACGCTTTCGGAGAACGGCCTGCTCACCCTCACCTTGAGCGCGCCGGTCAGGTTGACGGAGCCGGAGAAGACCTTATCCCCCGCCCTCACCCTCACCGGGACGGACTCGCCCGTCAGGGCCGAGAGATCGAGGCCGCTCTCCCCCTCGATCACCTCCCCATCGAGCGGAACCCTCTCGCCGGGCTTGACCAAGACAACCTCGCCCACCTTCACCTCCTGAGCCGGCCTGACCTCCGCCCGTCCCCCTTCCAAGAGAACCGTCGCCGACTCGGGCTTTATCTCCAGCAACGACTTGATCGACCTGCGGCTCCTCTCGACGGCGATCTCCTCCAGCAGCTCGCCCGCCCTGAAGAGGATCATAACGGCGGCGGCCTCGTGAACCTCCTTGATGGCCATGGCCCCGACCGTCGCCACCGTCACCAAAACGTTCTCGTCGAAGGGCTTCAGCTTCGCGACGCTCCTGCCGGCCGCGATCACCATCCTGTATCTTGCGATCAGAGAGGCCGGGATGAGGAGGAAAGGCGATGCAGAGCCGAAGGCGAAGCTCAAACCGAAGAGAAGCCCCGATACCCCCAGCTCGATGATTTCCCGAAGCCGATCCCCTCCTTCGGGGTGATCGTGGCCGTGTTCATCGCAACAGGCCCTGCTCATCCCCTCTCCTCCCTGATGTGTTGTTGGCCGAGTTTGATCATCATGGCGATGTGGTCGTCGTGCAGCGAATAGAAAACCCTCCTGCCGATCTTCTCACCCTTAACAAGCCTCATGGCCCTCAAAAGCCTGAGCTGGTGGGAGATAGCGGAGACGGAAAGCCCCGTCAGGTGGGCCAGATCGCAGACGCACATCGGGGAGATCGAAAGCGCCTTGAGTATCTTCAATCTCGTGGGATCGCCCAGCGCCTTGAAGACCTCCGCCATCTCCCAAAGCCCCTCCTCGTCCACCTCCGCCCTTATCCTCTCAAGCTCCTCTAAATCCAGCGGGTGAGGCTCACAACAAAGCTCCCTGTCCACCGCGAAACGGCACCTCCCTTACAAAATTTGAGCCATTGCTCAAATATTATAACCACTGAGGGGTCCGGTGTCAAGCTTCGGGGCGACTTCGCTCGTGTCGGGGTTTACCTCCCCCGCGGTGGGGGAGGTAAACCCCTCTCATCGATGGGGGGAAGCTCCGGATCACTCGTAGGAGTGGGTCAGCGCCCGCTGAACCCTGATCGTCTCCTCCAGCCGCTCATACCTCTCCTCCAGCTCCCTGAGCTCCGTCAGGTGCATGTCCGGGTCCTCCAGCGCCTGGTATATGATCCTCCCCTCGCAATCCCTGGGCACGGGGAGCTTGGCCAGGTAACAGACGGTCGGCACTAGGTCTGCGATGTTGACCGTGTTCTCCAGTTTGAACCCCCTCTTCAGCCCCGGCCCTTTGAGGATCAGCAGCCCCTTCATCGATCCGATCGAGTATTCGCCGGATGCGATATGTCTGCCGTGCTCCCCCGGCGCCTCCGGGTAGATCCCGAAGACGATGTCCCCGATCATATCCCCGTGCAGGCCGATCAACCTCGCCTCCTCCCTCCTCAACACGAAGGCGAACGGCGATTTGCCCGTTCCGGGGTCTCGGTAGGAGTGGAGGGCGTTTATAACCTCCCATCTCACCTTCTCGTAATCCGAGTCGTCGACTATCCCGTCGGGGTATCTGCTTTTGAGGTTGATCCAGATGTAGGATGATCTGTCCTCGAAGGCGAGGGTTTGGGACCAGTCTATGACCTTTTTCTCCTCGTCGGCGAACTTGAGCAGGCCGGCCTTCTCCAGGATGAGGTTCACCCTCAGCCCTTTAAATCCGGGCTCGGTGGGGCAGGCCCCGTGGTCGGAGACGATCGCTATTATCGCGTCCTCCCCCGCCGCCTCGGCTATCCTCCCTATCATCCGGTCGAGCGAGATGTAGAAACTCCTCTCCAGCTCGGCCAGCTTCTCCCTGAGCGACGCGTCGGGCGAGTGATCCAGGTCGTTCAGTATCTTGTGGTAGGTGTGATCGGGCGCGTGGGCGTGCATGTAGTAGATGTGCCACTCGAC
>QNBQ01000125.1 GCA_003645735.1 Candidatus Poribacteria bacterium | reverse complement strand
GGCGGTCGGCGGCCCGCGAGGCGTCCTCAAAGGAGGGCCCGCCTCATAAGGGTCGGTTTTTTGTCTAAATTATGATTGCGCTGTCGATGTTCGTGAAAACCCTTTCCCTCATGCTCTCCCCGTCCAGAGCCGTTATGATGGTCCTGTTTTTCACGTTGACTAGGAAGGCCGCCTTATCGGTCAGCACGAGCGACTCCCTGGCGCCTTTCTCACCGGCCTTGTCGATCGCCTCGCCTATCTTCCTGACGTCCTCCGCGGTCAGGACGATTCCCCGCTGCCTGAGCCTCATCTGGGCGTGGGCCGACAGCTTGAACCGGCCGCGCTCCATCACCTCCCTCAAAATTCGTTCAAAATCCGAGCCGGCCCCGGGCGCCTTCGATCTCGACCTCAGCTCCGAAACGGCCCTCTCAAGCCCGCCCGGCACGACCCTCCTGACCGCGTCCATCCCTTCCACCTCCCTCATCCCTCCACCGAGATCAAGCTCGACCCCGGCACCAGCTCGTCGCCGATCACCAGATAGATCTCATCCCCCTTGAACCTGACGCCGCTCACCTTGCCGGTGGTTCTGGGGGTCAGCTGGAACTCATTGCCCTTCTCATCGTATCCGACCACCTCGTATCTGTAGGAGCCGTGCTCGGCCTCCTCGCCGTCGTCCGTTTTGCCGTCCCACTTGACCGATCTCTCGCCCGGCTCGACCTTCTTCAGCCGGAGGGTTTTTATCAGCTCGCCCTTGGAGTCGTAGATCCTTATGTCCGCCTTCTCCAGGGCCTTGTCCGCCTTGAATTTGATCTCGACCGGCTCGCCCTTGAACTCGAAGGTTCCGCTTGTGACCTCGACCTCCCTGCCGATGAGGCTTAGGGCGGCCATCCTCTCCACCTTCTTCATCGCCTCGACGACGGAGGCGAAGCTCTTGTTAAGGTTTTGCATCTGTTCGAGCGCGCTGAACTGGGCCGTCTGCGCGATGAACTCCCTGTCGTCCATCGGGTTGAGCGGGTCCTGATGCGTCAGCTGGACGATCAGCAGTTTGAGGAAATCCTCTTTGCCCAGAACCTTATCAGGCGGCAGCTCCCTGCCCTTCGAACCCGTCAGATCATGTAACAGCTCGGGGTGAAGATCTGATACGATCATCCACACCGCCTCCTTTTCAAGCCCTCAAGCTCAGGGTTGAGCTTTCGGGCAGATAATCCCAAGCCTCATCCTCCCCCTCCCTCTGAGGGAGGATCGCCCCTCCGGCCGCGATGTATGGCCGGGGGGAAGTTTCCCAATGCCTCCCGTTTTGGAACTCCTGGCCTTGATGTCCGCCTCCGGCAGTCGACCAGCTCGACGAAAGCGGGCTTTCGAACGATCTGACCTCGATCTCGCCCGGCCTGATGCCGTGCTCGGCCAGCGCCTCCCTGATCGCCGGGATGATCTGATGAAGCATCCTCCTGGTTCTATCCGCCTCAGCCCTGATGATCGCCGATATACGCTCTCCCCTCTTGATCACCCTGATCTCAACCCTGCCCAGATGCTCCGGCTCCAGCCTCACCCTCACGCTCCTGACGACGATCAAATCCCTGTCGCCGCCCGACCTCAGCTCGGAAACCTCTCTGACGATGACGTCCGCTATCCCCTCGGCCACATCTCCGACCCTCACCTCTCCTCCCAGCTGAGGCGGAACGCGGGCCGGGACGTCCACGCCATCGGCCGCCAGCCTCTCGACGATCTCTTTGACCTTCCCCTCATCCGCGCCCTTGACCTCCAACGAGCTCACCGCCTCGCCCTCAAACCTTATCCTCACCTCGATGCGTCGATCCCATCCCGCCCCGACATCGGGGATCCCCACGTCTCCACGGGAGGGAGCGGGCTTAACGCCGTCTGCTCTAAATCCCTCCGCGCGATGGGGGCGATCGGTCGAGACGACCTCCCGCTCGATCGGCCCTTTCCCCTCCATCGCCGGCCTGCGAGGCTCGGGACGCATATCAAAGCCGTCCTCCTCGAAGCGGAGCTCGACCTGAGCCGACCGATCCCTCCCCTTCACACCGCCCATCTCCGGCCGGATCTCAATTCCGCCCCGCCGGTTGAAATTCAGCCTATGCGGTTTCCCTCTCGAGGCATCGACCGCCGCGTCCGGGATAGCCCGCGCACGCCGATGATCCTCCCCGCCCTGGACGCCCGGGCCGGGCTCCGGTCTGAACAAGGCCTCCAACGGCATCGCCTGCCGTAGCTCGACCGCATGGCCCACGCCGTTCACATCAAGCGGCTTTGCGTTCCTTCCACGTCTCTCCTCCGCCTGTTTGATCCCCCCTTGCTCATCCGCCACCGATCCTCGACCTCCGATTCCAGTTTCATCTGCGATCTCACGCGTGAACCCCTCCACGACCGCCCTCGTCTCGCCTCGAACGGTTTCCCTCACCTCGCCCTTCTCGTCCACTTCAGCGGACCCGCTGAGGGCATCCGGGGCGATCGACCGCTCGGAAGACGCTTGATCGGGCTGAGAGGGGATATCGCGGATCGGCTCATCCGCGCTTGAACCGGCCGTCCGATCGACCCCGATGCTCCGCCCCCTGAGTTCGCCACGGGGCGCCGTAGGAGCCTCATTTGATCCCGTGAGATCGGGCGTTTCCGGCAAGCGATCGGGAGCTGAGCTCCGCTCCGGAGGGGGCTCTAACGGCGCCCAGCTCGTGATCGAAACCCGCGGATCGGCGGATCGGGGTGTCCGATTCGATCGATCGATCACGCCCGCGATGACCTCCCGCGCCCGCGATCGAAGCTCTTCAGGATGCCGATCATCAACGGGATCGGTTGTTTCAACGACCCGGCGCATCTCACCCCGATCCTCCGGGTCGAGCGGGATCATCGGCTCCGCTTGCGTGGGAGGATCACCCGGTTCCCCCGTGAGCTCGATCTCAGCAGGCTCATCCCCGCCATTGCCGCCCTTCATCAGCTCGGGCCGCGGAGCTATGTTCCCCTTCGGCCTCACATCGGAGACCTGATCATCGGCGGTGGAAATCGGCAGGGTCAACCCCATGCTCGCCTCGTCTCTGATCTCCAACGGCTCGGCTTCAACAGGAACGGGGGATCGGCTCCGATCGCCGGTCAACGGTCCGAGGATCTGTCCCCCGCGATCCCTTCCTACCTCCGGTGGTCTGATAGATGAACGCCCTGTATCGGAGGAGGCAGCGAACCTGGCGCGGGGTTCCTCCGCTCGATCGCCCTGCCCGAGGGGCGCCGCTCCGATTCCCACCTCCATCGCGGGAGAGGTGATGGAGCTGAGAGGACGTTCGAGTTCCCGATCTTCCCCGCCCCTTACCTTCATCTCGGGGAACTCAGGCTTTTCGGCTTCGAAATCCGCGACCTTCCGTTCCCGAGATCGGGCTTCAGAGGGAGCTTTTGAGATCCACCGATCGGCATCTATCCCTTCAACCTCGATCAAGCGCGGTCGTATATCGGCCTCCTCCGCCCCTCTCGAAGCTCCCTCCTCGAGCTCCCCGCGGCGCTCAAGCCCGACATGCCCCGGCTCATCTGAGCGGTCGACCGGGTTCGACGCTCCTCTCGTTTCAACCACCATCCTCAGCTCGATGTCCGTCGTCCCGCCGTTGAAGGGGATGTCCGGGTCTTCCGCTCCGCTTCTTCTGGATTTCGACGGCTCGATCGGCTCCGCGCGTTTCGATTCCACCCGGAAGTGGCGATCGCCTCGGCTATCGACCGTCCCTTCCATCTCCTCCCGCTCCAACCCGTCCACCCTTATGGCGGTCAGCGGGCGGAGGCGAGTCGGCTCGGCGAGCTCACCGGGGGCGGCTTCCCTTGGGGCAGCCGTCGACCGGATCGACTCGGCGCTTGTCCCCTTTCGGAGCTCAGGCTCTTTCGGCCTGAAATCGAACCTCGCCTCCCACCTCGGCTGAGCCAACTCGAGAGCCCTCGACGGCCCGCGGTCCGCCTCAACCTCGCCCGTTTCGCTCGAACGGGGGTTCATGATCTCCCTTGAACCCCCCGATCGATCAGTATCGGAAAGCTTATCGAGTTTCCCCTCCCATAGAGGGTTCGCGCCTTCCAAGTCGCTTGAGCCGGTTAGATCCGAGGGTTCGGATCGCGCGGAGCCCGCCTCGAGATCAACCCTCCGGAGCTCGGCCTTCGCCTTGAGAGCGGCTTCCCCGCCGGATTCAGGCGTCTCGGCTTCCGAAGTCTCCTTCAAACCGGCGTTCGACGTCAAAGCCGCTTCGATCGGCCAGCCCGTCATAGGCCTGACATCCGCCAGCTCGCCCTCCGATCCGAAGCTCACCTCGACCGTTGGTCTCCCCTTGACGCCCGGCTCAACCGGTTCTCCCAGCCAGCCCCCGTCACCCACCTTGACGTCCGTCCCTCGCCTTTCGCCCGCCTCCTCGGGAACGATGAGGTTACCACCGCTGACCTCATCGGCTTTGAAAGACGATGGGAAGAGAAACCTGAAGGAAGAGATGCCGCTTCTCACATCCGGCTCAGCGATATAGACTTGAGCGAGGCGGAGCGGTATTCCCTCTCGATGTCCCGGCATCCTCAGCGGATGGGACCGGCCTGCCCTTGGAAAGACCGCATCGATCGCCTTGAGGGGCTGATGCGAGGGCTGTTGTGGGTTAAGCGTCAACCTGATCTCCTCCAGCTCCGCGCCTTCCGATTCAGCCGCCGCTCTCAGCCGTTCGATGAACGTTTTGACATCGTCGAGGTCGACGATCCCCTCGGGCTTCACCTTCCGAACGATCTCCTCCCCGTTCCCGCCCCTCAGGACGATCTCCATCCCCTCCACGAAGGAGGGATCGGATCCCGTCAGTTCGAGCAGCAGATCGAGGAACCCGATCGCCTCCCCCTCGGCCCGGGGGGCGAACGTCCCCTTTGTCTCAGCTTGGAGGATCGGCGTTATGATGGCATCAAACGAGGTCAATGCCCCGTTCATAGGCTTCCCTCGGCGCTTGATCCCTTGTTTGCGGCCTCTTCATCCAGTTTGGCCATCATCTGAACGATTTTAACCGCCACCTGTGGGCTCGATTTCGTCAGCGAGCTCATGATCCTCCCGACGTTCCTCTCCCTCATGTAGGGGAAGACGTATCTGACGATCATGTCGATCATCCTGTCATCCGCCTTCGCTATGAGGGAGGCCACGTCCTCGGGCTGCATGGAGTTGTAGAGGGTCGCCAGCGATTGGCCCTGTTCGAGCGATCTCTTCTGAGCGGTCAGCACCGTTATCTCGCCCCTGAGCTGCTCTATCGTCCCGTTGGCCTCGGCTATCTGTTCCTCCAGCTTCGAAAGCTCCTTCCGCTTCTGAGCGATCTGCTCCTCCAGCTTTTTGAGCTCCTCCTTCAGCATCTTGAGCTTCTCCTGATCGAGCTTTACCGTCTTGCCGTCGACCGTTTGAACGACCGTCGTGGTGGCGGAATACCTGCCCGTGAACAGGATCAGCCCGAAGAGGACGGCGAAGAAGTAAAAGACGAGCGACATGAGGGCGAAAAACCTCGTCATCTCCCCTCACCCTTCAACCGGGCCGTTTTGTTATTGGAGACCTCATCGATCAGCTTCAGCTCCTCCCTCCTCATCTCCGCCTTGAACCTCTCCAGCTCGCGCTCCCGCAGGATCTCGACCGCTCTCCTGTCGCGCCTGCTGGAAAGCAGCCTGTTTCGGGCCATCTCCAGCTTCTCCTCGGCCCTTTTAAGCTCCTCCCTTCTGGCCGCTTCGAGATCCCTCAAGGCGGCCAGATACCCGAGATAAAGCTGCGCCTCCGCGGCGCTTAACCCTTCGGCCTCTCTTCTCCTCAAAACCCCTTCCAGCTCCTCCCTCCTCCTGACCACCTCCTCCAGCCGCGCGCGGGCGAGGTCGTATTCGGCCCTGGCCGCTGCGAGCTCCATCTTCCTCATCTCCTCGATCATCCTCCTGTATCTCAAAACCGGCTCGAGCCTGAAGCTGAACCTCCTCATCGGCTCACACCTCGAACAGCTTCATCAGCCTGGAGACCGT
>QNBQ01000124.1 GCA_003645735.1 Candidatus Poribacteria bacterium | reverse complement strand
GGGTTTTCTCCAGAGTTTTCAGCAGCGCTTCCCGCTCAGCCGTCGCCGCCGCCTTTCTTCCTATGGCTAACAGCCCCTCCTCGGGGTCGATCTCCATCGGATGGACGATGTTGTGAGCTGGCTCGGCATCGAACTTCAGCAGAACGTTTTCATCCTCGAAGATCACGTATCGTTTGACCATGGTTTCAAGCTCTCTGATATTGCCGGGCCATGAGTGATCCATCATCGCGTTCAACGTTTTATCAGAGGGGAACTCGGTTTGCCGCTTATACTTCCGGTTATAGAGCTGAAGGAAGTGCCTGACGAGGGCTGGTATATCTTCCCTTCTTTCCCTCAGAGGAGGGATGTAGATCGACACCTCGTTTAGCCTGTAAAACAGATCCCTTCTAAACCTGCCCTCCGCGAGGGCAACGGCCAGGTCAAGGTTGCTTGTGGCGACGATCCTGACATCCACTTTAATGTTCTCCTTTCCCCCCACCCTCGGGTATTCCTTATCCTCTATCACCTGAAGCAGTTTCGCCTGAAGCTTCACCTCTAACTCGCCTATCTCATCCAGAAGTATGGTCCCCCTGTTAGCTATCTCGAACTTCCCAGGCTTTTTTTCGAAGGCTCCCGTGAAAGCCCCCCTTTCGTAGCCGAACAGCTCCGCTTCAAGCAGCGTCTCCGGCAGAGCGGCGCAATTGACCTTGATAAAGGGCTTCGCCCTCCTACCGGAGCAGTCATGGAGGAGTTCCGCGACGAAGCTTTTACCGGTGCCGGTTTCACCCTTCACAAAGACGGTGAGGTCAGTGTCGGCCAGGGTTACGATCAGCCTCCTCACTTTCGATATCTCTTCCGATTCCCCCACAAGCCTCGTCTCTAGATTTATGCTCTCGCCTTTGAGCGGCCGGCCGAGCAGCTCGATCCTCTTTATAAGCTCTATCAATATCGGTATCTGTTGGAGCAGACTGCTCAGATCATCCTCGTTCAGAGGGGTGCCCCCCTTCTTATCCGTCAAATTGATGACCCCCCAAACCTCGTCCCCTATGATGATAGGGGCGGATATGAACGAGCTGGATTTATATCCGACTCTGTTGAGATCGAACCTCGTCTCAGCGTTTAAATCCCTGACGAGCAGGGGGGATCTCGTCTCCATGACGAAGGCGGAAACCCTCTTCGTCTCCCAAGGGGTGGGATCGTAAGCGGATATCGAGAGTCCTAGGCCCGTCTTCGGGGAAATCGTCCCATCACCGTTGGGTGTGACGATAGAAATCCTCTCCACCTTAAGGGAGCTTGCCATGATCTGTAGGAAGAGCTGAAGTAAAGCGTATACATCGTCCAAGGATAAAATCTCCCGATCGTTTTGGAAAACGGCTTAATTCTATCAGATTTCGAGGGTTAATTCAACTCCCGATCTCCGAGTTTTTGCTTGCAATTCGTATGCCGTTGTTCCCAAGGAGCCTTTGACCCCATTTCAACGCTCAATCTACCCAGCTCATATTGCGCCCTCTCCATATACGTGTGAAGCCGCTTACATAATCCGGAACGCTTAACCGGCTGGTAAGATCCTTAAATCCTGAAGCTGTTCGCCTTGGCATGTCGCTTGCTCATCGAATCGGTCGAAGCAGTAAAGGAGATTCGGAGGCGGAGCGTGCATTATAGGGAATACTGCATGCTAAACGGCGCCAAACATCTAGGGATCTCCCCAACGGGGGACATCGGCTTTTACGAGGAGCTGAAAATAATCGCGAAGAAACACTCCTCATTCTTCAGCTCGGTCGAGCTGATGTCCCCCGTGAAGGCGCCTAGATGGTATCCGATCCTCAAGAGGCTGATCGACACAACTGCTTCCATCCTCGGGCTTATGTTCTGCTCCTTTCCCTTCCTGATCATATCTATAGCGGTGAAGTTCGACACATCGGGGCCGGTCTTCTACAGACAGGATAGGGTGGGTAAAAACGGGAAGGTCTTTAAAATGCTCAAGTTCAGAACTATGGTGAAGGACGCCGAACTGAAAACGGGTCCCATCTGGGCTTCCGATGAGGATCCCAGGCTGACGAGGGTGGGAAGGTTTCTCAAGAGATCAAAGCTGGACGAGCTGCCTCAGCTCATAAACGTGTTGATAGGAGATATGAGCCTTGTGGGGCCGAGGCCCGAAAGGCCCGAGTTCGTCCTCAACTTCGTCGAGATAATCCCCGCTTACGACAGGAGGCACGACGTGAAGTCGGGCATCACAGGCCTGGCCCAGCTCTTCTCAGGCTACGATAAGGGCGCCGAAAGCATCTACAGAAAGCTCAGATGGGATGTGAGGTATATCAAGAAGATGGGGTTGAAAATGGATATGTGGCTGATATTCAGGACGATATGGGCGCTTTTCAAAGGTGAGACATGAGGAGGAGAACGCGAAACCTGCCCGAGCTGTTCAACCCCGACTCCCCCGGCGTGATGGAGGTTTACAGGGTATTGGCCACTATAGCTGGGAAAGGGAGGAACGGCGTGAAAAGCGTGCTTATAACGAGCGCGATGCCGCGAGAGGGGAAGTCGATATTGGCCGCCTACCTCGGTATGACGGCAGCTCATTCGGGCAGAAAGACTCTTATGATCGATCTCGATTTGCGTAGATCAATCCTTCACAATTTGTTTAAAACCATCAGAACGCCCGGCTTGGGCGATATGCTCGCATCAGAAGAGCCGATCCACCCAAACGAGCTGATATACCACACCCAAATGGAGAATCTCTTCCTCCTCCCAAGCGGTTCTAGGCTCTCATCCCCGAGCGGCATCCTGAGGATAAGAATCGACCGCGTGAAGAAGCTCATAGCCGAGCTATCCGTGGCTTATGACATCCTGATAATTGATTCTCCCCCTATAGTGCCGGTTAACGACGCCGAACTTATAGCCCCGTTTGTGGACGGAGTTGTCCTCGTGGTGATGGGTGGGAAGACCTTCAGGGAGATAGTGGCTAGGGCCGTGGAGCTCATAAGAAAGGCCAACGGCAACCTCATAGGGATGGTGCTCAACAACGTCACAAGAGCGCTGCCCTATTACTACGAACACAAATACTACAGGTATAGCTATGAGGCCAAAAAAGATGATTGAATCGATCGCTTTTATATCGGCTTTCCTTTGGACTGCCGCTCTCCAGGCCGAGCCAGCTGATAGATACCTGATCGAAGGGGTCTATTACCTGATATGTGAAGGAGATGCGACCAGGGCTGAAAGGGAACTGCTCCTGTCGGCCCAGCTCAACCCCGATGATCCCGACCCCCTTTACTTCCTCGGCCTGATAAAGTATCAGAGGGGCGAAGCGGCAAGGTCAAAGGAGGAGATCGGCGAAGCCTTGTATTACCTCCTTGAAGCGGAGGAGAAAGGAATTAAACATGACAGGCTTCGCCCGGATATCTTATCCGAGATCAAGGAGAGATTTCCCGGGATAAAACCCAGAGCTATCGGGAAGAGACCCTCATCTGATCTAGATGAGGTCGAGATCCGATTTGAAACCGAAAAGGGCGAGGTGGTGCTCCTGAGGAGCGAGGATAGGTCGGAGATCAGATCCGTCTCCAAGGTTTTGAAACTCCGATGTGGAAGGACGTATAAGGTGGATCTCGATAGGATGGGAACGCTCAACAGGGCGTTCAAAAGGATCATACCCATCGCGGTGATCTTAGCATTGTGGATATCCAGATGAGAGGAGGAACGTTGATGCGTTGGAGAATTGGACGTGCCGTCCTCTGCTCGGTTTCACCCCTGATAGCGCTTTGTTTCCCCCTAAGCTTCGGCTCAGACGGAGAAGCGGAGCTGTTTTTGAAAGCGGGGTTGAACTCGTTAGAATCAGGCGATTACGAATCGGCCATCGACGCTTTCAATGAGGCGCTGAAAGTTGATCCCAGTGATCCACGGATCATGTTTTACAAAGCCGTTGCGGAGTTCAACCTCGGAAGGACGGGCGATGCGCTGGAGGATCTCAAGAAGGCGCATATGATCATCTCTGAAAGCCCGCCCTCCCTCGAGCTGATCCCCTCGGAGAGGATCATCCTTAAGGCGGTCTACAAGGATAGATGGAAGGTGATACCGAAACGTAGCTTCGAAGGTGGAAAGATACGACTTAAAGGCGGCTCGTCTTACAAGGTGGTGATCGAAAAACGGGGGAAGGCTCCCTCCTGGAGGGCGAAGCTCCTTCCCCTTTTGCTCGCATTGGCATTGGCAACGGCTAGGTGAAAAGCTCGGGAGGTAAACGATGAGAGGTAAACTGTTGGTAATGTTTCTTTGCCTCATATCGGTTTTCCCGATGAGCGCTTTGGGAGCTATCAAACCCGGAGGGCTGATCATAGACGGTGGGGCGGGGATGACCTCCTCCAGATCGGTTGTCCTCACCATCTCAGCCGAAGGCGCCGAGGAGATGTTTATATCGGGCGATGTGGATGAAAGCGATATAACCTTCAAATGGGTGGAATTCTCTCCGATCGCGAGGGTGACGCTTACAAGAGGCGATGGGCTTAAACTGGTGAGCGTCAAGCTCAGAAGCGGGGAGATCGAAGCACCTCCGATGACCGGAACCATTATACTCGATGCGTTGGGGCCGATAATTGGGACAGTTGAAGTTTACGATTCAGCCGATCCGACCGATAACGACGGGATATACCACGCCGGGGAAATCGTGAGGTTCGAGCTGGAGGAGATGGGTGATAAACCCTATCTCACAGGGAAGATTAGGATACGCTCCCCTTCGACGGGTTATGACACCGGATGGCAGAGGATGACATCGCTTGAAAACGGTATTTACGTTCACATCTGGCCCACATATGGGCTTGAAGAGGCCGACGATTATGATGTCTCGGTTAGACTTGAAGATGAGTTGGGGAGGACCGATGAAAAATCCCTGAGGATCACCATTGATAATACCCCTCCTGTTCCAGGCGAGATCGAACTAAACGACGGCGTAAGATACACACGATCGGATGTCGTGAGGATCCTCATCTCCCACCCGAGGGACGCCGTCGCTATGCTGATAGACGGCGATCTCGCGTCTAACCCGATCTCGGGGAGGTGGATCAAGCCTCAAAGGGGTCTTTCCCTCCCCCTAACCCCCGGTCAGGGTTTGAAAAAAGTGTCGGTGATCTTTAAAGATGCCGCCGATAACCTCTCCACACCTGTCGAGGGGCAGATATACCTGATCCTTAAACCGCCTCCCATAGAGGAAGTGACGGTTCGAGACAATGCTGATCCCAGGGATATCGATTTGGTCTATCGCTCCGGGCAGAGGATACTAATAACGGTCAGAACAAAGCCGGATCTTGAGGGATTAAGCGCCGTTGCGACGATCAGCTCGAAGAAAATGAGTTACTTTCTCAGGAAGTCGATGAGAGATGAGGGAAAGGGGGTTTATTCCTTCCTATGGGATTCCTCCAAGAGTAAAGAAGCTGATGATTACGTTGTAGAGGTCGAACTATCGGATGGGGTCGGCCACATCAGCCGGGACAGCTCGCTGAAGATAACGATCGATAACACCCCTCCCACTGGGTTGAGAGCGAGATTTGAAGTCGAAAAAACGGGGTCGAGGGAGGCCAGGCTGAGCCTAGACGCTAACGGCGCGGCGGAGGTTTTGATAGAAGGCGATGTGGTGGAAAGCGGAAGCACGTTCAAATGGATTCCCATGGCCCCTGTGGTTCCGATCTATTTGGCTATGGGGGATGGCGATAAGATTTTAAGGATCAAGTTCAGGGACAAGGCGGGCAACGAGACACCGCCGGTGACAGCTCGGATAACCCTTGACACAACCCCCCCGCTGAATCCATCCGCTTCCTTAAAAAGGGAGATCGTATCTGAGAGGGATATCAAGCTAAACCTGTCCGCCGAGGGAGCGTCCGAGGTCTTCATATCGGGCGACCTCACCAGAACGGAAAGCTCCTTCAGATGGATGCCCTTCTCCAAAACCGTCAAGGTCACCCTCCTCGAGGGGGATGGCTCCAAGGATATCAAGGTCAAGTT
>QNBQ01000123.1 GCA_003645735.1 Candidatus Poribacteria bacterium | reverse complement strand
GGGTCGGTCATGTTGGAGGCGATGGCCTGCGGCAAGCCGGTCGTATCGGCCACATCCCTGAAGCCCGAGGAGTCGAGGATCGTCCTCCACGGCGAGACCGGCCTGCTCGTCCCGCGGGACGAGATCGAGAAACTGGCCGAGGCGATCTGCAAGCTTGTAGACGACCCCGATCTCAGGCGGCGCATGGGCGAGGCCGGCAGGAGGAGGGCCGAGGAGCTTTTCGGACGCGAGAGGATGGCGCGGGAGACGGAGGCGATCTACGAGGAGCTCATACGGCGGCGGTGATCACGACGACCGAGGCGACGTATATCCCGGCGGCCACTAAAGATGCGGCCACGTTTCCCCTCTCCCCTATCTCGGCGCCCATCCTGACCTTTGGCAGGAAGATCAGATCGGTTATCAGCCTCACGACGGCGAGGATCAGCAGCGAGCAGATCGTGTAAAGCAGCGACAGGGCTAGCTCGAAGGACCAGCCCACGAAATCGCCCATCAACCCCCTGTGCAACAGATACCCGACGGCGAAGAGGAAGGAGCCGAAGGCGACGCCGGCGGCGACGTTGTTCCGCTCGCCTATCGCCTCGTGCACGTCGTAAGGGGTTATAAGCTGATACCAAAGCCCAGCCAGAACCAGCACCGCCTGTCCTATGAGGAAGAAGACGAGCGCCGTCAGCCAGCTCCCGCCCTCACCCGCTATGGACGCCCTGACGATCAGCCCCGTCGCCAAGTATCCCCCGGCCATCACCGCCCCAACCCCGACGTTCCTCTCCTCTATAAGCTCCCTCACGTTTCGAAACCTGTAGAGGATGAGGTAGTCGTTGATGTAGCGGGCGATGTTCAGCAACACCACCGCCGCCAGGCTGTAGATCGCCACGTCGCGCATGTCGATCCAGAAACCCCTGCTCCCCCCGATGAAGCTGCCCGATATCCCGATCGCTATCCCGGCGTAATACCCGGCCAGGGAGATCCCCAGGGCGGGGTTTCCCTCGGAGATCACCCTGTCGATCTTGTAGGGCGTCAGCAGGTCGTTTATCAGCTTGCCGATCCACAGGAAGACCAGCCCCACCCCCAGGAAGGGGAGGCTGGGGAGGATCCCGTGTAAGAAGCCGTCCTTGAACGTTTGGAGGAACATATCGACCTCCCTTTCAAGCGGCCAGGCCGCTCTCCCTGATCACCCTGGCGGTCTCGCGGGCGACGATCAGCTCCTCGTTCGTCGGCACGACCATGACCTTGACCCGGCTGTCGTCCGAGGAGATGATCGCCTCGACGCCGACCGCCTTTCTGTTTTTCTCGGGGTCGATCCTCACCCCCATAAACTCCAGCCCCTGGCAGACCGCCTCGCGGGTGGGCGGGTTCTTCTCCCCTATCCCGCCGGTGAAGGCGATCACGTCCACCCCGCCCATCGCCGCCGCATACGCCCCGATGTATTTCTTGACCCCGTAGTGGAAGGTGTCGATCGCCAGCTTGGCGTTCTCATCGCCTTTTGAGGCCGCCTCCATCAGATCCCTCATATCCCCGCTTATGCCCGATATGCCCTTCAATCCCGCGTTTTTGATCAACATCTCCCTGAGCTGATCGGTCGTCAATCCCTCCTTGTCCATGATATAGGGGATGATGAACGGGTCGAGGTCGCCGCATCTGGTGGACTGCAGCAGGCCGCACTGGGCCGAAAAGCCCATGGACGTGTCGATCGATCTGCCGCCCTTTATGGCGCAGACGGAGGAGCTGCCGCCCAGGTGGCAGGAGATGATCCTGAGCTTTTCGGCGGGCAGGCCGAGTATCTGGGGGACGCGCTCGGAGATGTATCTGTGGGAGGCGCCGTGAAAGCCGTATCTCCTTATCCCATACTTCTCCACCCACTCCCTCGGAAGCCCGAACTCCCTGGCGTAATCGGGCATCGTCTCGTGGAACCAGGTCTCGAAAACCCCGACCAAGGGCTTCCCCGGCATCAGCTTCTGGAAGGCGCGGATGGCCGCTATGTAGGGCGGGTTGTGAGCCGGCACGAGCGGCGTATACTCCTCCATCGCCTTTATGACCTCCTCCGTTATGAGGGCTGATCTGGTGATCCCCTTGGCGAAGACCGTCTTGAACCCCACGCCGGCTATCTCGGACAGATCCCTCACGGCGCCGTGCTCGGGATGTGTAAGCAACGAGACGGCGTGTCTGACGGCGGCCAGGTGATCCGGCGCGTCGATCTCGCCCTTAAGCTCGACGTTCTTGTCGGGGACGACATGCGTATAGAGCGACGGCGGGTTTCCTATCCGCTCCACGACCCCCTTGGCGACCATCCTCTCCGTCTCGATCTCGATTATCTGATACTTGAACGAGGTGCTCCCGACGTTGGCACACAATATCAACACGGCTTTACCTCCTCGGGGAGGTTTTCCACGCCTCCGTTAGATTATAAACGGCGGGGCCTGGAAAGGCAACCCCGGCTTGAAGGGGCGGGTCGGGGTATGCTAAAATTGTAGAGCCGCAAACCCAAGCGGGAAGGAGGGTGAACGAGTTCGCCGCCGTGACGGTTGGCTCTCTCATGAATCTCCCTGTCCTGGTTCTGAACGCCAGCTACGAGGCGATAAACGTCTGTTCGGCCAAGAGGGCGCTCAAGATGATCCTCAAAGGGATCGCCCTGCCGGAGAAGGAGTCGGAGTATGAGGTGAGGTCCGCCTCCCTCTCGATGAGGGTGCCGCACGTCATCAGGCTGATCCACTACGTGAAGGTGCCGCACAAGACGGTGAAGCTGACCAGGAAGAACATCTTCCTGCGCGATCAATACACCTGTCAGTATTGCGGCAGGAGGTTTCCGCCCTCGGAGCTGACGATCGATCACGTCATACCGATATCGAGAGGGGGGACCAACAGCTGGAGAAACGTGGTGACGGCCTGCAAGGAGTGCAACAACAGGAAGGGGAACAGGACGCCCGCTGAGGCGGGGATGAGGCTGATAAAGAAGCCGACCGTCCCCTCCCTCTACGTCCACATCATAAGGTCGGCGAAGGGGTTCCACAGCTCCTGGAGCGAGTATCTCTTTCAGGAGTGAGGATGAGGCCGGTTTCGCTCGTTTTTATCTCAGCTCTTTTGCTTCTCCTCCCCGCCTGTGGCCTCCGCCCCCCTGAGGATTACTACTTCAAGTTCGCGCTGATGGAGAGGTTGGGGGAGGAGATACGGGGCGAGACGGGGAGGAGGCCGGAGCCGCTGATGCCGCCCCCCGTCGTCTCCGGCCCGCTGGAGGCGCCGTTTCCGGCCGAGGTGACCCTGACGGTGAGCTTAGCCTCCTCCATACCCCAGACGATAAAGCCCCAGGAGGCCGAGAGGCTCAAGATCGAGCTCGACCCCGAGGCGCTCAAAAAGTTCCTCAGGGAGGAGCAGGGGGTGGAGGCCCTGAGGGTGGAGGCGATAAACGGCAGGCTTAAAGGGGGAAAAAACGTCGTCAAGGTCAGCTTCATACCGAGGTCGGGATCGGACGAAGCTATTCTGAGGGAATACCTCATAATCTGCGCGGCGGTCAAGGGTTTCGACAGGAACGAATCGGTCGACCAAGTGATAGGGCTGATCGAGGACGAGACGACCCGGCTGCCGTATATGGCCTTCCAGTCCGATCTGGAGAGCTACAGGAGGTTCGAGAGGGGAGAGATGAGCTTCGAGGAGTGGAGGGAGGGGGTCGAGGTCAAAACGCTCCAGGAGAGGTGAATGACCTTCGAGAAGCTGAGGAAGAGGTGGGAGTTCGAGAGGGTCTACAACGAGGGAAGGAAGTTCGTCAACGAGGTCTTCGTGATCTACATTGCGCCCAACGATCTGGGGATCAACAGGCTCGGGATAGCGGTCAGCAAGAAGCTGGGAAAGGCGGTGAAGCGGAACAGGGTGAGGAGGCTGATAAGGGAGTCGTTCAGGCTGCTGGAGGACAAGCTGAGGAAGGGGTTCGACATAGTGGTCGTCGGCAGGACGCCGGCGATCGGGATGAAATGCCAACAGACGCGGGCGGCTATGTCGGAGCTTTTCAGGAAGGCGGGGATTTTGATCGATGAGGGGGGTAGGGGTTAGGATAGCGATCGGGATCTTGAGGATTTATCAGCTGTTCATCTCGCCCCTTTTCCCTCCGTCGTGCCGGTTCTACCCGACCTGCTCGCAATACGCCGTTGAGGCGATAGGGAGGCACGGCGTTTTGAGGGGCGGGTGGCTCTCGCTTAAGAGGCTGCTGAGGTGTCACCCGTTCAGCCCGGGCGGATACGACCCTCCCCCCTGAAACCCCCTCGGACATATCATCGGAGGAGCCGGGGCTATGGAGAGGAGGTTCATCATAGCGGTCGTGCTGATGGGGCTGGTGATGGTCGGCTGGGTTATACTGCAGGCCAAGCTGGCCCCGCCCAAAAGGCGCGGGATCGCCCCCGAAAAGAGGGAGGAGCGCGTCCAGGAGGTCAAGCCCGTCCAGATCTCCAAGCCCAAGATGAGGCGTGAGAAGATCGTAACGGTCGAAACCGATCTTTACGAGGCGAGGTTTGACGCGGAGGATGCCGTGGCGGTGGGCTGGAAGCTCAAAAGATACCTCAAGAAACACGTCGAGCCGCCCGAGCCGATCGATCTGATCCCGTTCACGGCGATATACTGCCTCCAGCTGGACTTCGACGACCCGGAGCTCCAGTGGGCGCTGGCGGAGGCGAAATGGGAGGCCGATAAAGGGAAGCTCGTCCTCACAAAGGAGAACCCGAAGGGGACGATCACCTTCCGGACGAGGCTGGGCCAGCTGCTGGTCCAGAAGAGGCTGACCTTCTACAACGGGAGCTACGTCGTCGATATGGATCTGGTCTTCAAAAACCTCTCCTCCCAACCCCATCCGAACCTAGCGGACGGCTACAGGCTGAGGTGGGGGCCGGGCATAACGACCGACAGCAAAAAACCGGTCAGGAGATACGGGCCGTGCGCGATGACGGTCAGGGGCCAGATAAAGCGGAAGTGGAAGGAGAAGGACGAGGGGGAGGAGGTCCTGTGGGTCGCCTTGAACAGCAGATATTTCGCCGCCGCGATCATACCCGATCAGGATCTGAAGGCGACCTTCAGGATAGCCGAGGTCTCGACGGGGGAGGGGACGGTTCCGACCTACGTCGAATCGCCCCAGAAGATGGTCGAGCTGATCGTCCCCGGAGCGGGGCTGCCCCCGAACGGGGAGAGGGTCGACAGGTTCAGGGTATACGTCGGCCCCAAGGTCAACTCCATACTCAAACAGGTCGAGGCCCCGGGGAACCCGATATACAAGATCAGGCTGAACCAGCTCATAAACTACGGCTTCTTCGGGTGGCTTTCAAGGATAATGCTGGGCCTGATGGTGGCGTTCCATAAGCTGACCGGCAACTACGGCATCGCCATAATCCTGCTGACGATCCTCATAAAGATCGTCTTCCATCCCCTGACGGTCAAAAGCCTCAAATCGACCAAGAGGATGCAGGAGCTTCAGCCGGAGATAGCGAAGCTGAGGGAGAGATACAGGGATGATCCGCAGCGGCTGAACCAGGCCATAATGAAGCTATACAAGGAGCACGGTGTCAACCCGATGAGCGGCTGTTGGCCCCTGCTGTTGCAGCTCCCGATATTCTGGGCGCTTTTCACGACGCTGCGCGAGTCGATCGAGCTGAGGGGGGCGAAGTTCATCTGGTGGATAAAGGACCTCTCGGAGCCGGACACGGTCTGGACGCTCCCCTGGCTCGGGATACCGCTCAGGATACTCCCGATATTGATGGGCATATCGATGTTCTATCAGCAGAGGATATCGGGGACGGGAGCCGATGCGGGAGGGGGCATGAGGCTGATGAAATACCTGCCCCTGATCTTCACCTTCTTCTTCTACGGGTTCCCATCGGGGCTGGTGCTTTACTGGCTGTGCAACAACCTGTTGACGATCGCACAACAATACGCGATGAACAGATGGATTAGATAGGGAGGGTTGCCGATATGGCTCCGCAATACATCGAACGGGAAG
>QNBQ01000122.1 GCA_003645735.1 Candidatus Poribacteria bacterium | reverse complement strand
GTGTATCCCTCCACGGCGATGCATCGGGCGAGCAGCGCCCTCTCCCCCTCGCTTAAGGGCACGTCCGGTCTCACCGGGCCTCGCGGGCCCGGGGCGACCTCGCCCCGCACCCCACAGACCAATACGGCGACCATCAGCATCCACATCATCTATCCTCCCCCATCCCACCCCGCCATGGGAGCATCTCCTTCGGGGCGATTCCGCCTCAACCATTATACAGCAAGCGCAGAGTTGCGTCAAGATATTTTGAAAGTTATTGAATTTCCCTCCGGGAGGTGGAGGGTCTTTGTTATCGCTCTCCGGTGGACCGATCTCGATAAGCAGTTCCTCTGGAGGGGCTTTTCCGGAGAGGGTGAGGGACGGATCGGGTTTAACCCATCTTGAAACCCCGAAGTTTCATCGATATAGCCATCTGCTCAGCCCTTTGCAAGGTGGTAACTAACATCGGCAACACAAGCGGCAGCCAATTTCTCGGGTATATGAGCCTCTTCACCCGAAACCCCCTGCATCGCTGCGCGTCGAGCACCCTCCTGGCTTCCTCCGAAAGGAGAGGGATCATCCTCATGATGGTGGAGAACATGAAACAGATGAAATAAGGGAGTTTCAACCTCATCAGCGCCCGGGTTAACCTCCTGGTGTCCGTCGTGTAGACGAACAGAAGGTTGAACAGGAAGATGATCTGAAACCTCAGGATGAACACAAGGGAGTTGAAAAGACCCTCCCCGACGCCCTGGGAGAGCACGAAGATGAGCACCATCGCCGGGTAACCGAGCAGGAACCGTTTCCAAACCGGCATGATCTTATTGAACGGAACCCTCCCCAGGCGAAAAGCCAGGAGGAGCAGGAGATTGATGCAGGCTAATATCTCCACACGCTTAACGGCGAACGAGGTGAGGATGAGTAGAAGGGAGATGAAAAGTTTGAGGAGCGGATCGAGCCGGACGAGGGGGGATGAGGATTTAGCCCGAACGTGCTCAACGATCTTACCCCGCTCCAGCTTGATGATCCTATGGGACACAGCCCTGGCGAAGTCCAGGTCGTGTGTGATCACGATGACGGTTTTGCCCTGACGGTTCAACCTCTTTATCAGTTCGCCCAACCTCCGGATGTTAACGTGATCCAGACCGCATGTCGGTTCATCGAGGATGATCACTTCGGTTTCCATCGCTAAGACGCTCGCTATGTTAACCCGCCTTTTCTCACCGTAGCTGAGATTTATCGGCTCCCTGTCCCCGAGATGAGAGATGTGAAGCTGCGAGAGGAGCGAGGCTACGGTCTTTCTAGCCCGTGATTCAGGGATACCGATGTTTCTGGGCCCGTAGAGACATTCGTCGTATACCTTCCCGGCGAATATCTGATGGTCGGGGTTTTGGAAGATATAACCGATGAGATGAGCGAGCTCCTCGGGCTTCGTCCCGCTGATCTCCCGTGATCCCAAATATACCCTCCCCTCGGTCGGCCGAAGGAGCCCCATTATCAGCTTCGCCAGAGTGGTTTTCCCCGAACCGTTATGCCCAACTATCGCCACACACTCCCCCTGGTGGATCTCCAGGTTGACATCCTTGAGGACGAAAAGATCGCCCTGATAGGCGAAGGAGAGGTTCTCCACCTTTATGAGCGGCTTTCCGGAGGCGGGGGATGATCCCGAAAAGTCGGCTGTGCTCGATGGGTTTTTTGCGATTTCAACCCTCACATCCACCTCGTGTAACCTGCCATCTTCCAGCTTATAGGTTCTCCTCGCATATCGGGCGAGCAGTTGGAGGTCGTGTTCGACTAAGATAACGGCGATTTTAAACTTTTCGTTGAGCTCCCTCACCGATTCCAGAAGCGCCTCGCACCCTTGGGGGTCAACGTAAGCCGTCGGCTCGTCGAGTATGAGCACCTTCGGTCTCATCGAGAGGACGCTTGCGACCGCCACCCGCTGTTTCTCACCCATCGAGAGGGTATCGATCCTCCTATCCCTGAGGTGCTCTATCCCCAGGGATTTCAAAGCCCATGAGACGGCTTCGGCTATATCCTCCTCATCCCATCCGAGGTTTGACGGCCCGAAAGCGATCTCATCCTCCACGGTTTGCGACAGCAGCTGATATTCCGGGTTTTGAAAGACCAGCCCTACCCCCAGCACACCGCTCTGGGTGAGAAGCTCCTCCGAGTAACTGATCCTCCCCTTAAGCTCGGCAGGGATGTTGTTCGGTATCACCCCGCTGAGAGCAAGACAGAGGAGGGTTTTGCCACAGCCCGATTCGCCGAATATGCCGATGAAATCCCCCTCCCTGACGTTCAGATCCACCCCTCTCAACACAGGCTCATCGCTGCCGATGGGCCTCAACTGTAACCCTTCGACCTCTATCAATAGTTTGGCGTCTCCGCCTTCCAGCTTTTGATCCTTTTCACCCATACGGAGCTCCCGATCCCTCGCCAGACGAGTATAGCTAAAACCACGGCGATACCGTGCACCAAAGCGCCTGTGGCGAGGTTGACGCCCAGAAATACCTTCGTGGCCTTCGACCAGGGCATCCCGAAAGCTATCCTCACCAGCATCAGCAGGAGCGTGTTCACCGCCCCGCCCACCACACCTGTGACGGCCAACCTGAGGCGATGATAGTTCCTGAAAAGGCTCATCAAGGTGTCGAGCGTGAGACCGTGTGCTATCGCCGGGATCATCTTCAGAAGCCCCGGCAGACCATAGGAGGCAGGCAACGCCATGCTCGCCAACAACCCCCAGACCCCCTCGTAGAGGATCAACGTTCCGAATCTATCGACAACGAGACGGGTTACGAGCAACATCATCATCGGGAGGATCATGTCCAGGCGTATGACGTTCATCACGCCTGTGGCGCCGAGAAGCGGTTTGATGACGAACCCAGAGCCGAAATCCATCGCTATCATAGCGGATATGAAGCTCAGCTCCGCAACCGAAAACGGTCGGAGACGCATCCCCCTTTCCCGTCAATATTTGAGGTTTACCGAGAACATGATGAGCCTGCCGGGGTCGAGGTAATCCTCGCGCTCCACATACTCCCTGTCCAACAGGTTCTTGATATCCACGGAGATATCCCCGTATCGACCTATCGGTTTCGATAATTTCAAATCGATCACGTAATACGGGTCGATCTTTTTCTTCTCCGTGTTCTCAGGATCGACATACATCCCGCCGACATATCTCCAGACGAGGCTGGCGGTGAGGATGGTGGGGTTGGAGTAGAGAAGGCCTACGTTAGCCTTGAGCCTGGGGGTGTATTCGAGGTATTTACCCTCCAGCTCCGGGTTAGGCTTGAACTCCTTGATCTTCGAGCTGTTCAGGGTCAGGTTGGCGAAACATCTGAGCCCTTCGGCGGGACGAACGGTCAGCCCGGGCTCCAAGCCGTATATCTCCACTTTCCCGACGTTCTGCCTCTGATAGAGGTCACGCCCGGTGTTCGGGTCTTTCCCCACCTTGATTGGGTAGAAGTAATCCCTGCCGACGCTGTAATATGCGCTGAGCTCGGCTTGAAGCAGATCACCGATCTCATGTTCGGCCCCTATCTCCGCCGAGAATATCCTCTCAGGTTCCAGCTCCGGGTTAGCCTTGTAGATCCTGCCCCAGAAGATGCCGCTCCTGTAAAGGTCGTCCAATATGGGCGCTCGGAAAGCGCTGCCCAAGGAGAGGCGCAGCCGGGTGTCATCCCTCAGATGATACACCAACCCGATCCTCGGGCTGAAACCGCTCCACCTCTTCTCATCGTAACTTTTGCTCGGCAGGAACCCGGAGGGGTCCTTGAACTCCCCGTCGTAGCTCCTTATGAAATCGTATCGGGCGCCGAGGAGAAGGTTTACACGGGAGGTCCCCACATACCCTTGGGCGAACAGGGAGATGTTCTGCTGTTTCCCCCTGTTTGTGACTTTGAGATCCGAGGGCTTATCGTTTTTGATCCTGTAAGCGTCCTCGCCTTCAACGCTTCCGTATCTGCCGTCTATCCCCACCGTCAATGTGCCCTTCGCTTTCCCGCCCATCAAGTCCGATGTGAGGGAAGCCTGGATCATCGCACCCCCGTCTACCCTCGGGACGTTCACCTCATACCACGTATATTTCCCCTTCCTCAACCTTTCCCTGTTCCAGTAGTAGTGTTCGATGTTGTAGTAGAGGCTCGCCTTGAGGTTGAGGGGCGATCCGCCGATCTCGGGTTTCGACTTGAAGGATAGGTCGAAGGCGTCCGTGTCCCACTCCCGGTAGACGCCCTTCTCGTGTCGGTATTTCTTCCCCTCGCCCCTGTGGTCGTCGAACCTCGAATATCCCACGCTCAGGGAGGAACGTTCGGTGATGTCGTAGCTCAACCTGGCCGTGAGGATGCTTTGTTTTAAATCCCTCTTGATGTTGTATTTGCTCCGTTTCTCAGGGGGTTCGGGGTCGTATCCGTCGCTTTGAAGGTATGTCACCGAGAGCTTAGCGCCGAGCTTGCCCGCCTTACCTCTGATGAGCAGGTCTCCCCCAAATGTCTCCAAGCTGCCGCATCTGAGCCTCAGGTTGGTCGAGAGGGTCTCCGTCGGCTTTTTGGTCACGATGTTGATCACCCCGCCCATGGCGCTGGAGCCGTAAAGCGCCGAGGCCGGGCCTCTAACGATCTCTATACGCTGAACGTCACTGGGGGAGATTCTGTTCCAGTTGACGCTTCCCGTGTCGGCTTTGTTCATCGGACAGCCATCGAGCAACACCAGCGTTCTGCCGGGTTGATTCCCGACTCCCCTCAGCGAAACACGCCCTCTACCCAGGAAACCTGTCGGTCGAGACACGTCGATCCCCGGATACATCCTCAGGATATCATCGACATCCATGACGCTGAACAGGTTGATCTCCTTCTCCGAGATGACCGTCACGCTCGCGGGGATGTTTCCGATGGGCTCCTCCGTTCTGGTAGCCGTCACTACGATCTCTTCCAGCCTCTCCTGTGACCAGCAAAGCTGGATGAAAATCAAAAACAGGGTGAGAACCGAGATGGGGATTTTGATCCTCACACCACACCTCCTTGGTCATTCATCCTGTAAAGCCAGAAGTCATTTTGACATCTCTCCCTCATCCTTAAACCTATAGCTTCGGCCTCCTCTATCTGTTCGGGGGTTAACCCCATCATCCTCGCCATATGTTTGAACTCACCGTGGCAGTGAGCGCAGTAACAGGAGACGGAGGTGGCGATCGCCAGGAGCACCTTCGTCTTCTCATCAAGGGCTCCTCTTTGTAAAATCATGCACCTGATCTCAAAGATCTTGTCCTCGATTTGTTTAGGCAGGGTCATCTTTCCCCTCCTTATCGATCAAGCGTGCTTGTTATTTTGAAGGTTATAGGCACCTCTACTCTCAGAGCTTCCCCTCGACCATAAAGGGGAGGCTTCGGGAAGGGCGAAGCCCTCCTTATGGTTTCGACAGCTGCTTTATCTAAAACCTCATACCCCGATGATTTCAGCACTTCTATCCTACCGAGGCTCCCGTCCCTGAGGATCTCGAATGAGACCACTACCGTTCCCTCGTATCCAGCCTCACGAGCCGCTTCTGGGAAAAGCTTCGCCTCCTCGATCTTCCGACGAACTTTCCGGAGAAACTCGCCTAACGATTCCGCAAAGAGATCAACAGGAGCTGCAGGCTCAAGGAAGGAGGTGAGCCCCGGTAGCTCAGAGGTTGCGGGGGAAAGATCGAGAGGTGATAGCTTGAGCTCGATCGGTTGATAGAAGTTCTCAACTGAAACCGTTTCACCGATTTTGAATCGGTATGATTCCGGTGAAATCCCCTCGGTGACATATTCGTTCGGAGGCACAACCCCTGTGTTCACACTCACCCTCTCTACCCTGATGTAGCTTTCCACCGAATCGAAAACCGCCTTCGAGGTGAAGGTGGGAGGGTGTTTTAAACCTTCCTCCACCTGTTGTCGAGGGAGAACTATCTCCTTCCGTATGAACCTCCTTCGAAGCGGACGTTTTCTCACTTTCAACAGTTCGACCGGCAGAG
>QNBQ01000121.1 GCA_003645735.1 Candidatus Poribacteria bacterium | reverse complement strand
TAACGTCTTCATCCAGGTGGGGGCTGAAACAGGCCTCGCCGGGCTTCTCGTCTTCCTCGGCCTGATGCTGCTCACCTTGAGGGATATGAGGCGGTTGAAAACAGCTCTTAAAAGCTCGGACCACGAGATGAGGGATGAGCTGAACGACCTCCTCAGCTTCATCGCCATTAGCCTTATAGGGTTCTTCATCTGTGGGTTTTTCCTGCTGCCGGCCTATGGGGCCGGGCTTTATATACTGGTCGGGCTTGTGGTGATCTTGAAAAGGATAGCTCAAGCCAACGACATCCTGAAGGGGAGCGATAGTGAAAGCTCATAGAATAAACCCCTTCCTCATAGCGATTTTCGTCATGGCCCTACTTTTAAGGGCGATCTCCGTCACGCTTCCCCGGCAGCCCGAGGTAAAAGATGATGCTATCGAATACGATAGGATCGGTTTAAACATCATCTCCGGAAACGGCTTCTCTATGGATGAACACCCCCCATACATGCCGACCGCCAGGCGCGGGCCGATATATCCAGCGTTTCTCGCTTTGGTTTACTCGGCCTTCGGACACAGCCATGGGGCGGTGAGGGCGATCCAAGCCCTCATAGGCGCTGTCACGTGCGTGCTGGTGTTTTTCATCGGGAGAATGGCTTTTAACGAGAAAGTGGGCCTCATCTCCGCCTCCCTTTCAGCGTTTTACCCGCCCATGGTGGATTGGTGTAGATATATCCTAACGGAGACGCTCTTCACGTTTCTGATCGCTTCGGCGGTGCTGTTTCTAATGATAGCTTTCAGCAGTTCGCAGGCGTGGCATCTCGCCTCAGCTTTCCTCTTCGGGACAGCCGCTTTGTGTCGGCCTATAGCGGTTCTGCTCCCGTTTCTCGTCCCGCTCCTGTTGCTGATCGTTTACCGAAACAGGAGAAGGGCTGTGACACACTCCCTGGCCTTCATATCTGTAGCCGCCCTCACCCTTACCCCCTGGACCGTTCGAAACTACATGACGTTCCACAGGCTGATCCCTATAACGACCGGAGGCGGCCTTACGCTTTTCGGCGGATCGCTGGCCGGCAGATATGATGACAGGGGTGAGATAAAAGCTGAGCTTGAAAGGGCGATCGGCCGACGCCTCCTCAACCCCTCCTCCATAACGGTCGAGGAGGACGCTCGGCTCATCAAAAAAGGGTTGATCAACATAAGGGAAACACCTTTGGGATACTTGAAGGCGTGCATCAGGAGATCGTTCAGGTTGTGGAGGATATATACACACAGCCAAGCCTTCGGGCTGGAGCTCACGGCCTCCGAGTATCTGAGGAATCGCAACTACCCCGCCGTTTTGGCGAAGCTCATCCTGGCGATCATCAGCTGCGCCCCTCTCCCGCTTGCTATCATCGGGGTTTCGCTTAACCGGCGTAAATGGAGGGATTTCCTGCCGCTTATCCTCATTATGGCGTATTTCACCGCCCTATACTCGCTGATACACGCCATAGAGAGATATAACGCCCCGATGCTGCCCTATCTGCTGATCTTCGCAGCCTCGGGGGCATGGGGCGTTAGGCGATGGCTTATCCGGGCGCCCCATATGAAGGTCGATTACAGGAATTATGAAGCGCGCCTCTCAACCCGTTTCGATCGTCGCCTGTTTAAACGGGCTTCGCATCGGGCACGCTTCTTGCGGGTCAAGGCGGATAAAACGACGAGAGCGGAGGACCATGAAGCTCATCATTCAGATCCCATGTTATAACGAGGAGAAAACGCTTCCCATCACCCTCAGGGATCTGCCCAAACGGATCGACGGGGTGGACGAGATAGAGATACTCGTGATCGATGATGGGAGCACGGACAAGACCTCTTTGGTGGCCAGGGAGCTGGGCGTGCATCACATAGTCCGTTTGACACAGAACCAGGGGCTGGCCAGGGCGTTTAAAGTGGGGTTGGACGCCTGTTTGCGCCTCGGGGCGGATGTCATAATCAACACCGACGGCGATAACCAATACCGCGGGGCCGATATCGCGAAGCTCGTCCGACCTATACTTGAAGGCGAGGCCGATATAGTGGTCGGAGCGCGTCCTATCAAGGATATATCCCATTTCTCGCCCCTCAAAAAGGCTCTCCAGAAGGCTGGAAGCTATATGGTGAGCAGGTTGGCGGGGATCGAAATGCCCGATGTGACCAGCGGCTTCAGGGCGTTCAGCCGCGACGCGGCGCTCCGGTTGAACGTGATATCGAGCTTCACATACACAATCGAGACCATCATACAGGCCGGCAAGAAGAACATCCCGATCACCTGGGTTCCCATCCGAACGAACGCCCCCTTGCGCCCGTCGCGCCTGTTCCGAGGTATTCCCGATTACCTGCGCCGCGCTGTCCCCTCCATGCTCCGGATTTACGGGATATACGAGCCGCTGAAAACCTTCTTAATCCTGGGGCTGCTGCTGTTCATCGCCGGCTCCGCAATAGGGGTGAGGTTCCTCTACTTCTATTTCACCGGTCGAGGCGGGGGGCATATCCAATCCCTGATATTGGCGGCTGTGCTCGTGCTCATGGGGTTCCAAACGGGGGTGATGGGGCTGGTGGCCGATCTTATAGGGGCCAATAGAAGGCTGATAGAGGATTTGCTCTACTACCTCAGAAGAGGGGATACGGCGCGCCGGAGAATAGGCGGTGAAGGATGACGATCTGTATGATAGGCCCTTCATATCCCTTCAGGGGCGGAATAGCTCACTACATGACGCTGCTTTACCGATACCTAAAGGAGAAACACGACGTCAAATTCTATGCCTTCAAACGCCAATACCCAAAACGGCTCTTCCCGGGGAGAACCGATAGGGACGCCAGCGGCTTCGCCATAAGGGGGGAGGGTGTGGAGAACACTTTGGACTCCGTCAATCCACTGACGTGGTGGACCACCTTTCGAAGGATAAAAAGCGATAACCCCGACCTGGTCGTAATCCCATGGTGGATATCCTTCTGGACGCCTCAATTCTGGTTCATCACCTCCCTCATCCGCGCCTTTACTAAGGCGAAGGTGCTTTTCATCTGTCATAACGTCGTCCAGCATGAGTCCAAGCCGTGGGATCGGATATGCACGAGGCTCGTCCTGAGAAACGGCGACCATTTCATAGTCCATTCGAGCGAGGATCTGGATAGGTTGAGGGATATGCTGCCGGACGCCGATGTGAGGAAGGTCTTCCACCCCATATACGACGTGTTCTGCTTTCAACGATATGGGAAAGCCGAGGCGCAGAGGAAGCTTGGGGTTTCGGAGAGGGTGATCCTGTTTTTCGGATTCGTCCGCCCCTATAAGGGGTTGAGATACCTGTTGGACGCTATGCCCCTGATACTTGAGAGGCTCGATGTAACCCTTATGGTGGCGGGGGAGTTCTGGAGCGATAAGGCGGAGCATTTGGAGCGGATAGATAGGCTCGGGATAAGGGATAAGGTTGTGATCGTAGACGAATACATACCCAACGAGGAGGTTGGCCTATACTTTTGCGCCGCGGATGTCGTGGTCCTGCCCTATGTCACCGCGACCCAGAGCGGGATAGTCCAGATAGCTTATGGGTTCGATAAACCGGTGATCGTGACGGAGGTGGGCGGCCTGCCCGATGTAGTCGAGCACGGCAAAACGGGTTTCCTCATCGATCCGGAGGATCCCCAAGCGATAGCCGAGGCGGTCATCCTGTTCTACGAAGGCGGATATGAGCAAATCCTGGTCAAGGGGGTCCGCGACGCGAAGGGGAGGTTCTCGTGGGATAGGTTGGTCGAGGTTATAAGCAGCGTGGGGGAGGCTAAACGACGAACATGAAGATATTGATCACAGGGGCAACCGGCTTCATAGGAGCGCATCTGTTCAAGGCGTTAACCGCTGAGGGATATCGCTGTAGATGTCTCGTCAGGAGGGTCAGCGATGTGAGGGAGCTGGAAGCTCTCGGAGCAGAGCTGTTCTTCGGAGATATAGTTGAGAGGGGATCGCTGACGGGAGCAGCTGAGGGCGTCGATATCGTTTACCACCTGGCCGCCCAGGTCGGCGGATGGGGCATACCGGAGGAGGTTTTTTATAAGGTCAACGTCACAGGCACTGTGAACCTCTTGGAGGAGGCGGTGAGGGCGCGGGTCAAGCATTTCATCCACTGCAGCACCCCGGGGGTGTTGGGGCTGGGGAAAAGGAAGGCGGTGGAAAGCCTGGATTACAACCCGAGGGGAGCATATGAGCGGACGAAGTGCGAGGCGGAGAGGATGGTTTTGCGATATCACGAGATGTATTCCCTGCCGGCGACCGTAATCCGCCCGGATCTCGTCTACGGGCCGGGCGATCTGCGCCGCGCGGAGTTCTTCAGGAGAATCGCCGAGAAACGGTTCATCATCGTGGGGAATGGGAAATCCGTCCTCCACCCCACATACGTGGATGACCTGGTTCGGGGTTTCATCCTGGCCCTGCCGCCCCGAAGGGGGACGAACATGAGCATATATAACATAGCCGGGCCATCACAGGTGACCGTTGAGGAGTTTATCCACACGATAGCGGAATGCCTGGGGGTGGAGGTTCCAAAGCTACGAATGCCGAGAGCGATAGCGAAGCTCGGGGAGAGGGCGGTTGAGATGCTCTATAAGGCGCTGGAGAGGAAACCGCCCGTCACCTCAAGCATGATCGATTTCCTGACGCTCGATCACAGCTCCGACATATCAAAGGCCGGGAGGGAGCTGGGTTACATCCCGAGGATCTCGTTGAGGGACGGGATGAAACAAACGATAGAGTGGTATAAGGCTCAAAACCTCCTATGAGGATGTTCTAAGGGAGGAAGCGGGATGAACCTTCGTGATTATGCGACGGAGCTTTTGCCCAGGCTCATAAGCTATAAGCTCGCGAGGGCCGGATTAATCAAGCCCTCTAACCCCATTGTGCTGACGTTCTCCGTGACAGCCGCCTGTCAGTCGAGGTGTAAGACGTGCAACATCGGGAGGAGATACCTCGAAAACCCCGAGATCTCGAAGGAGGATCTCACGCTCGATGAGATAGAGAGGGCTTTCAAAAGCCTAGGTCACATCTATTTCTTCAACATAAGCGGCGGCGAGCCTTTCCTCAGGAGGGATCTGCCGGGGATAGTCGAGCTGGCGTGTAGATATCTCAAACCCAAAATCATACATATCCCGACGAACGCGCTCATGCCCAGGATCATCGAAAAAACCACCGAGGAGATCCTCAGCATCATGGACAAATATCTGCCCCGCGTTCCGCTCACGATCAAACCTTCTATCGACGGAGTGGGGGAGCTTCACGACGAGATACGCGGGGTTAAGGGGAATTTCGAGAGGCTCATGGCGACCGTTAAAAGGTTGATGGCCCTGCAGGAGAGGGATGGAAGGTTACATGTCGAATTGGGGACGGTTGTTTCAAACTACAATCTCGATCATCTGGACGAGATCGAGGATTTCGTCCACAGCCTGGGAGTGGAGAGCTATCGGAATGAGATAGCTGAGCAGCGAGCGGAGCTTTTGAACATAGGCGATCCGATCACCCCCTCGGCTAGGGATTACGAGCGGCTCATGAAGCGGTTCTCCAGCAAGATAAAGGAGAACATATCCCACAAGCGCAAGGTGGCCCGTATAACCGAGGGCATGAGGCTCGTCTATTATGAGCTGGCTTCCGAAATCCTCCGAGAGGGCAGGCAGGTGATACCCTGCTACGCGGGGATATCGAACGTTCACCTAAACTACGACGGCGAGGTCTGGCCTTGTTGCGTGCTGGGGTATGATAAGCCGATGGGCGATTTGCGAAGATCCGATTACGATTTTCAGAGGATCCTGCGCTCCGACCAAGCCCGTGAGGTGAGGAGATACATAAAAGAGGGCAACTGCGCCTGCCCCATGGCGAACCAGATGTATTCAAACATCCTATGCGATCCCCGGAGGTCGATCAAGGTCATCGGGAACGTGATCCTTCTGAACCTGATCTACTACGCCAGGAGGATGTTCGGTTGATGTCGGGATTTCATATACTCCATCTCATCGATGATTTGGAGGT
>QNBQ01000120.1 GCA_003645735.1 Candidatus Poribacteria bacterium | reverse complement strand
TCGATCTGCTCTGCAGCCAGGGCCTTTTGAGAAGAGGGGTGGAGAAAGGGGTTGAGTTCGTTCAACTCGAAGCCTCTTCGCTCATCTGGCGGCTCGGCGATGGAACGCCTCCTCCGCCTGACCCCATCTACTCACGTCGAGTTCAAAGCTCCGTTTACGTCGAAACCCAGAGGCGTGCAAACGAGTTCTTCAGCGAGTTTTACCGGGAGGTCGCCCTCAAACTACGCGGGGTGGAGGGCAGGGAACACACCGCTCAGATCTCGTATGAGAACAGGCAAAAACGGGAAAAGCAGTTTAGAAATGGGGAGCTCGCCTGTCTCTTCTGCTCGCCGACGATGGAGCTGGGGATAGACATAGCCGATCTCCAGATAGTCCACATGCGGAACGTGCCCCCCACGCCCGCAAACTACGCTCAGAGGAGCGGGCGAGCCGGCAGGAGCGGCGATCCAGCTTTAGTCCTGACCTACTGCGCTGCACACAGCGGACACGATCAATACTTCTTCCGGAACCGCGATCAGATGGTCGCCGGCGCCGTTAAAGCCCCAAGGATCGATCTGGGGAACGAGGACCTGATCAAGGCACACCTACACGCCATCTGGCTGGCCAAAACGGGGCTATCGCTTGGAAGCTCCATAACTGATATAATTGAGATCGATCCCGAGAGATATTACCCCCTTAAGGAAGAGATCCGCGCGCAGATCCACCTGCCGGAGCACAGGGTTCAGGAGTGTATTCGGGAGGCGAGGAGGATATTGGAAAGCTGCGAACCTGATCTCTCGGAGGCGGGCTGGTATTCGGATGAGTGGCTGGAGTCAACGATCCGCTCCGCTCCGGAAGAGTTCGACAGGGCGTTCGACAGGTGGAGGGAGCTTTATCATGCCGCTAGAACTCAACTGGTGGAGGCACAGCAATCCCTTCTCCGACCGTTGAGGAAAGATGAGCAGCGGGAGGTTAAGAGATGGGAGGAGGAGGCGTTGAGACAGATGAATCTGCTGTGCAACACCGGCACCGCCCGTGAGGAGTCCGATTTCTATCCCTACCGATATCTGGCGAGCGAAGGTTTTCTGCCCGGCTACAACTTCCCGAGGCTCCCCTTGAGGGCCTTCGTCCCCCGTGAGGAGGGGGAGTTCATCGCCCGGCCGAGGTTCCTCGCCATAACCGAGTTTGGGCCGGGGAACATCATCTATCATGAGGGGGCGAAATATCAGGTCAAATCGTTCATCCCTCCCCCGGGAGGGCTTCAGCAGCGACGAACCAGGGGGAAGATCTGCCTTTCATGTGGTTATTTCCACGAGAGGGAGGATGTGGATCTCTGCGAGAACTGCGGCTCAGAGCTGGACGCCTCCATCAGCGAGGTGATACCTCTCCTTGAGATGCCCAGCGTGAAAACCCGCAGGCGTGAGAGGATAACGTGCGATGAGGAGGAAAGGCTGAGGTTCGGCTACGAGGTCACCACTCATTTCAGATTCGCCCCCGCCCCTGGTGGAAAACGGATCAAAAAGGCCACTGCTTATGACGAGGGGAACAACCCCCTGCTTCGCCTCATCTACGCCCCCACCGCCACTCTCATCCAGATCAACCACGGTTGGCGAAATCGGAGGGAGAAGGGGTTCAGAATCGATCTAGCAACGGGTGAGATACTGAGCCGACCGAGAAAGGAGGAAGAGGAGGAAGCTCCGCCCGGCAATCTCCAGGAACCCGATATCGTCCGGCTGTTTGTCCGCGATACGGCCAACATGCTGCTCATCTACCCGCCCGAGGAGATAAAGGGGGATGAGTGGTTAATGGCCACCCTGCAATATGCCCTCCAGAGGGGAATGGAGTTGACCTTTCAGGTGGAGGAGTCGGAGCTTGCCTCCGGACGCATAGGATCAGGTGAGTGGAGAGCCATTATGTTCTGGGAGGCGGCCGAAGGGGGCTTAGGCGTGCTGCGACGGCTGGTGGACGAACGGGATGCGCTTGCTCAGGTCGCATACGCCGCCCTGAAGAGGTGTCATTTCAACCCCGAGACACTGGAAGACGAGGACCCCGATTGCTCCCACGCCTGTTATGAATGTCTGCTCTCCTACATCAACCAGCGGGATCACCCGTATCTCAACCGACATTTGATCAAGGATTTCCTAGCCCAGCTTGCCAGGTGCGTCGTTCACGAGGACAAACCTGGCAGATCATACGAGGAACATTATCGATGGCTGAGGTCGCTCACCGACTCGCGATCCGAGCTTGAACGGCGGTTCATAGATCACCTCTACCGCACCAGAAGGCGGTTGCCGGATGAAGCCCAGAAACCCCTTCAGGATTATCCGTGCATCCCTGATTTCTTCTACGAGCCGAACGTATGCGTTTTCTGTGATGGAGCGGTCCACGACACCCCACAGCAGCGGGAGAAAGACAGGTTGACCCGCCGTGAGCTGAGGGATCTTGGTTACAGGGTGATCGTTATCCGCTACGATCGTGATTTGGAGGAACAGATCAGCGAATATCCCGACGTCTTCGGGGAAGCGGCGAATAAATGAAGGGAGGGGAGATGGTGAGATATCTCGGCATCGCCAGGAGGGAAGGGGATCGGATTGTGATATCATCGGAGGTCACCGGGAAACTAGAGGAGGAACAGATCTTCGAAATTGTGGAGATCGGCGGGGATATTCTGCTCATACCAGCCCCGCTAGATCGGCGGCGCATGGCATACATTGAGAAACTCGCGAAGCAATCCATCGAGGACCACCGCCAAACCCTGGAGAGGCTTGCGAAGTGAACTGGATCACCCTGGAGGAGCTGATTCTCCTACATGAGCGGGTGATAGCGGAAACCGGCGGCGTTCATGGGATAATGAACCCGGGCGGGTTGGAAATGGCTTTGTTACGGCCCTTCACCGTCTTTGAAGGGAAGGAGTTGTTCCCCGATCTCTGGAGTAAGGTGGCGGCATTGATCCATTCTATAATAGCTTTTCATCCCTTCGTGGACGGCAATAAACGGACAGCTCTGGTAGCTGCTGATGTATGCCTGCGGCTGAACGGCTATCGCTTGAGACCTTCTGAGGAGGTGGAGCGTTTCTTTTGGGCGATTGCACGGGGGGAGAAGACGATTCAGGAGATCGCCGATTGGATTAGAGATAACGCTGAGCCATGGGAGGGAGAGTAACATCGTGAAAGACATAGACAGGCTGAGCAAACAGATACTCGAAGTGTTGATGCCCTTCGGAGTTCGGAGGGTGTCGCTGTTCGGCTCGGTCGCCAGGGGAGAGGATTCACCCGAAAGCGATATCGACATACTGGTCCAGTTCAAAAAACCTGTCGGTTTGCTTACCCTCGCCAGGTTGAGGAGGATACTGAGCCAAAAGCTCGGAAGGAAGGTCGATCTCCTGACGGAGGGCGCCATCAATCCCCTCATCCGCCCGATCATCGAGAAGGATAAAGTGATACTCTATGAGGAGAGATGAGATATATCTGCGCCACATGCTGGAAGCCATATCGAGGATCGAACGATACATAAGAGGGAAAACCAAGAATGAGTTCATGGAAGATGAGCTGCTGCAGGATGGGGTTATCCGTCAGCTCAGCATCATAGGTGAGGCGGCAAGGAGGATATCAAGCGAGCTACAGGAAGCTCATCCGGAGGTTCCCTGGAGTGATATAATCGGTATGAGACATATCCTCATACACGATTACTTCGGCGTTGACCTTGAGGAAGTATGGAAAACAGCTATAGAGGATATACCCGTTTTGAAAGAACAGCTCACCCGGATCTTGAGATCCATTGAAGAGGGATGAGAGATGTCCGACCTTAGCGTCGGATCGATAGTCAGATGCAGGGGAAGGGAATGGGTCGTGTTGCCATCCCCCGACCCCGATCTCATCCTCCTCCGCCCCCTGACCGGAGGGGATGAGGAGATATGTGGGATACATAGAAGGCTGTCGATCCTGGGGCTTGATCGGATCGAACCGGCTAGCTTCCCGCTCCCCACCCCTGAAGACGCCAGCGATTTCATCTCGGCGGAGCTGCTTTGGAACGCCGCAAGGCTCACCCTGAGGGACGGAGCCGGTCCGTTCAGGTCACTAGGGAGGATCTCCGTCAGGCCCAGGGCGTATCAATTTGTCCCGATGTTGATGGCCCTCAGGCTCCAGCCGGTCAGGATGCTGATAGCCGACGACGTAGGGATAGGCAAGACGATCGAAGCGCTGCTCATAGCCCGTGAGCTACTCGATAGAGGCGAGATAAAGAGGATCTGTGTTCTATGCCCGCCGTATCTGTGCGATCAGTGGCAGAAGGAGATGAAGGAGAAGTTCCACCTCGACGCTGTGATCATCCGCTCCGGCACGGTTAGGGGGCTTGAAAGAGGGCTTCCAAGCGGTCAAAGCGTCTTCGGCTATTACCCCTACATCGTGGTCAGCATCGATTACGCCAAATCTGAACGGCATAAGGCGAATTTTCTCCAACACTGCCCTGAACTCGTCATCGTCGATGAGGCACATGGGGCCGCCAAGCCGGCGGGTCGGTCCAGGGCTCAACAGCAGCGACACGAGCTCCTCTGCGAGATCGCATCCGATCCGAGCCGACACCTCATCCTCCTGACGGCCACCCCTCACAGCGGGGTCGAGGAATCGTTCCTGTCGCTCCTCGGCCTTCTGAAGCCTGAGTTCTCCCAGCTGAACCTCCACCGCATGGAAGAGAGGGAACGCGATGAGCTGGCCCGTCACTTCGTTCAGCGTCGGCGTAAAGATGTCGAGAGGTGGCTCGGCGAGGAGACGCCCTTCCCGGAGCGTGAAAGCGAGGAGGCCGAATACACCCTATCGCCCCGATACAGGGAGCTGTTCGAGCGGGTGTATGAGTTCAGCCGGGAGCTAGTCAGAACAGGCGAGACCTTTACGGGGTGGAAGAGGAGGATCCGGTTCTGGGCAGCCCTGTCGCTTCTGAGATGCGTCATGTCCAGCCCCGCGGCTGCAGTGGCGGCTTTAGAGGCACGAATCCGGAGAATGGAAGGCGAGCCTATAGAGGAGGAGGGAAGCGATGAATTGTATGCTTCCTACATCTACGAGCCGACGGACGAGGAGATAATCGACACACAGCCGAGCAGGATAATCGAGGAGAGCGAGATGGAGTTGAAGGAAAGCGAGCGGAGGAGGCTTCGCCAGTTCGCCAAGCTCGCCTCGGAGCTGATAGGGACGGATGAGGATCGAAAGCTTGTCAAATGCGCTGAGGTGGTCTCCAGGCTGCTGGAGGAGGGGTATCACCCGATTGTGTGGTGCAGATACATCCCCACGAGCGACTACGTCGCCCGGGAGCTCCAGCGACGTTTGGAAGGCCGATTCCCAGGGCTCAGGGTCATCTCGATCACCGGAACCATGCCCGAGGAGGAACGCCGGGTGAGGGTCGAAGAGCTGTCCGGACACACCCCCAGGGTGTTGGTCGCCACCGACTGTCTCAGCGAGGGGATAAACCTGCAGGAGAGCTTCACCGCCGTCATACATTATGACCTCCCCTGGAACCCCAACAAACTCGAACAGCGCGAGGGACGCGTGGACAGGTTCGGCCAGCCGGCCAAGAAGGTGAAGGCGATCCTCCTCTACGGGAGGGATAACCCCGTCGATGGGGCGGTGTTGGAGGTGCTTCTGCGTAAGGCCAAGGAGATCTACAGAACGCTCGGCGTCTCGGTTCCCGTCCCCATGGACAGCGAAACGGTGATGGAGGCCGTGCTGAGAGCGCTTTTCCTGCGGGTATCCGAGCCCAAGCAGCTGCTGCTTTTCGACGAGGTGAAGGAGGTCCACAGGGAATGGGATAGATCCGCCCAGAGGGAAAAAGAGAGCAGAACGCGGTTCGCGCAGAGAGCTATAAAGCCTGAGGAGGTGGAGAGGGAGCTGAGGGAAACCGACTCGGTCCTGGGCGATCCGGAAGCCGTCAAGCGGTTTGTCCTAAACGCCTGTCAGAGGCTAGGTATCCCTGTAACAGGAAAGGGCGACAACACTTATACGATCTCGCTCTCCGATGACGATCTCGACCGGTTCCCCTATCAGATCCG
>QNBQ01000119.1 GCA_003645735.1 Candidatus Poribacteria bacterium | reverse complement strand
GCAGCTCCGGCGGAGGTGCGAAGGTGAGCCCCATCGCGAGGATAATAGAGCAGGCCAAAAGAGACCCCAAGAGGATAGCCCTCCCCGAGGGCGAGGATGAGAGGGTTTTGAGGGCGGCGGAGAGGTTGGTCGAGGAGGGGATCGCCCGCCCCGTTCTCGTCGGGGATGAGGGGAAGCTGAGAAGCCTGGCGGAGGAGATAGGCTGTTCGTTGGAGGGGGTTGAGATCGTCGACCCCTCCAAGTTCCCGAGGATGGACGAGTATGTGGCCAGGTATGTGGAGGGGAGGCCGGACGCGTCGGAGAAGGTGGCGAGGAGGCTGATGCGCAGGCCGCTTTACTTCGCAGCGATGATGGTCAAGGCGGGCGATTGCGACGGGATGGTCGGCGGCGTGGCGAGCATAACCGCCGCGGTCATAAGGGCCGCCGGGCTGGTCATAGGCCTGAGGGAGGGGTTCTCCATCCCGTCCAGCTTCTTCATCATGCACATAGAGGGCTGTCCCTACGGGGAGAACGGCTCCTTCATCTACGCCGACGCCGGCGTGAACGTCGACCCCTCCCCCCAGGAGCTGGCCGAGATAGCGATAGCCTCGGCCCAAAGCGCCAGGGAGCTTCTCGGATGGGAGCCGAGGGTGGCGATGCTCTCCTTTTCGACCAAGGGCAGCGCGGCCCACCCGCTCGTGGATAAGGTCCTGGAGGCGCTGAGGATCGCCAAGGAGAAGGCGCCCGACCTGATGATAGACGGCGAGTTCCAGGCCGACGCCGCCATCGTCCCCGAGATAGCCAAGAGGAAGGTCAAAGAGGAAAGCCCCGTGGCGGGGAGGGCGAACGTCCTGATATTCCCGGACCTCAACTCCGGCAACATCGCTTACAAGCTGACCCAATACCTGGCCGGGGCCGAAGCCTACGGCCCGATCTTCCAGGGGTTCTCCAAGCCGGTCAACGACCTTTCCAGAGGGGCGAGCGTCCAGGACATAATCGGCGTCGTGGCCGTCACCGTCGTCCAAGCCCAAAGACAGGCCTAAAAAACGGTTAAGGAGGGGAAAACGATGAGGATCTGTGTTTTCGAGGATGAAAAGTTCGATTGCTTCTTCCCCCTGACCCTGACGAGGCCCGTTTTCGAGCTGAGATGCGGATACATAAGCCTGCTGGAGAGGTTCAAGAGGAACTTCCCGAAAGCGGAGGTCGGCGTCTTCCTGAGGGATTACCTCGTGCCCACCTTCAAGAAGAGGGCCGAGGTGGACGCGATAAACGACATGAACTTCCTGACCAAGGACGACGTGCTCTTCCTGAACGGGCGGTGGCTGATGAGATACGGGGAGATCGAGCTCGAGGGAGATGAGAAGGTCGGGCTGAAGGACGGGGAGATCGTCTACATAAGGGCGAAGAGGGAGACCATCGAGAAGAACAAGGCCGATTCGCTGCCGAAGCTGCTGGAAAACCTGAAAAACGCCCTCCCGAACGAGGAGACGGACGCGATTCTCCTCAACTACCCCTGGGATCTGATAAACAACAACCCCGAGGCGATGAGATGGGATTTCGAGGCGTTCGGCAACAGCGGGATCTACGGCAAGTTCGCCGAATACGCGGTGGTCTACGGGGATAAGGATAAGGTCTTCGTGGCCGAAACCGCCGAGGTTCAGCCGTTCGTCGTCCTGGACACCACGACCGGGCCGATATACATCGACGAGGGGGTCAAGATCTACCCGCACACCCGCATCGAAGGCCCCTCCTACATCGGCAGGGACACGATGATCGTCGGGGCCAAGATCAGGGAGGGTGTCTCCATAGGGCCGGTCTGCAGGGTCGGAGGGGAGGTCGAGGAGACGATATTCCACGGGTACTCCAACAAATACCACGACGGGTTCGTAGGCCACTCCTACATCGGCGAGTGGGTGAACCTGGGGGCGTTGACGACCAACAGCGACCTGAAGAACGATTACACCTCGGTTCAGGTATACATCAGGGGGAAGCTGGTCGACTCGGGCGAGCTGAAGGTGGGGATGTTCATGGGAGACCACACCAAGACGGGGCTGGGATCGCTCTTCTCAACCGGCAGCGTGGTGGGGATGATGTGCAACATACTGCCGGCGGCCGGCGAGCTGCTGCCGAAGTTCATCCCGTCCTTCACCTGGTTCTTCAGAAACAAGTTCAGCAGGGGGATGGGCCTCAAACACAGCATAGAGACGGCCAGGGCGGCCATGGCCAGGAGGAAGGTCGAGCTGACCGAGGAGGAGATCGAGCTGTTCAAATACCTCTACGAGCTTACGAAGGAGGAGAGGGACAGCGTCATAAGGAGGAGAAAGTAAGGAGGTGCGAAGGTGAGGGTCCTGATAAGGAAGGATTACGAGGAGATGTCCAAAACGGCGGCCAAGATCGTGGCCGACCTGATAAGGAGGAAGCCGAACTGCGTCCTGGGGCTGGCGACGGGGAGCACCCCCATCGGCATGTATGAGGAGCTCATAAGGATGCACAAGGAGGAGGGGCTCGACTTCTCCCAAGTCGTGACCTTCAACCTGGACGAGTATTACGGCCTGCCCCCGGATCACCCACAGAGCTACAGATACTTCATGGACGAGCACCTGTTCAAGCACATAAACATCAAGCCCGAAAACACCCACGTCCCGGACGGAACCGTCCCGATCGATCGGATCGACGAGTATTGCCGCAGATATGAGGAGATGATAAAGGAGGCGGGCGGCATCGATCTACAGGTTCTGGGGATAGGGAGGGACGGCCATATAGCCTTCAACGAGCCGGGCTCGTCCCTTTCCTCCAGGACGAGGCTGGTGGCGCTGGATGAACAAACGAGGAAGGACAACTCCAGGTTCTTCAAGTCGATCGACGAGGTCCCCAGGGCCGCTATAACGATGGGCGTCGGGACGATCTTGGAGGCCAGATGCTGCATGCTGCTGGCGAGCGGCGAGGGGAAGGCGGAGGTGGTGGCCAAGGCGATCGAGGGGCCCGTCACAAGCCAGATAACCGCCTCGGCCCTCCAGCTCCACCCGAACGTGATCGTGATCCTGGACGAGGCCGCCGCCAGCAAGCTCGAACGTAAAGATTACTACCTCTACACCGAGAGGATGTTCGAGGAGCTGGGAAAACCCCTGGTTTGAGGATCGATGAGCCGCCTTCACCTGATAGCCGCCGCGGTCGGGGCGTTGATCATCGCCCTGACCGCTTCAACTACTTTTTACGGGGTGAAGTTCAAGCGGACGGAGAAACTGTATCTGCGGGAGAGGGACGAGCGGGAGAGGCTGGAGGAGGAGCTTAAGAGGACGAGGGCGAAGCTGGCCGAGACCGAGGCCGAGCTTTCGGCCAAGATCAACGAGGTGAGGATACTCAATCAGGCCCTGGAGGATCTGAAGGGGAAGGTGAGGGAGCTGGACGAGGAGAAGGCGAGGATCGAGGCGGAAAAGCAGAGGCAGATACAGGAGCTTCAGAAGCTGAAGGAGAAGCTTCAGAAGGAGCTGAGGGCCAAGGAGATAACCATATCGGAGCTGAGGGGAAGGCTGACCGTCAACGTGATGGGGAAGGTTCTGTTTGAACCGGGTAGCGCGGAGCTGAAGCCGGAGGGAAAGGAGGTGCTCAGGAGGATAGCCGAGCTGCTCAACAAGTTCCCGAACAGGCGGATCAGGGTGGAGGGACACACCGATAACCTCCCCATAAGCCCGCGCCTCAGGGACAAATACCCGACCAACTGGGAGCTTTCGGCCGCCAGAGCTATAGCCGCCGTGCGGTTCCTCCAGGAACAGTGCGGGGTCGATCCCAGGAGGCTGGCCGCGGCCGCCTACTCCCAATACCGGCCGATAGCCGACAACTCAACCCCCGAGGGGAGGGCGAAGAACCGCAGGATAGAGATCGTCCTGCTCCCCCCGGAGCCGGAGGTGAGGAGGTGAGATGGGGGATCTTCTTGATCCTGATGCTCCCCTTCGCACTCTCGCCCGCCGACGAGGGTGGAAGAGGGGTCTACGGCTCAACGCCCCTCTCCATCCCCCTGGGGGTCAGATCGGCCGGCATGGGGGACGCCTTCGTGGGGGTGGCTGACGATCTGAGCGCCCTGAGCTTCAACCCGGCCGGGCTGAGCCGGATGACCTCCCCCCGCCTCACCGCCTCGCATTACGAGTGGTTCGGCGACGTCAGGTGCGAGTGGCTGGGCTTCGCCCAACCCATAGGGGGGATCTTGACCGCCGCCGTCTCAATCCTCTACCTCCACACCCCCCAAACCCCTATGACGGTGGAATCATCGGCCGGGGCGTGGGGATACGTCCAGGACGGCTCCTTCAAATACTCCGCCACCTCCTTTCAGATCGGGGTCGGGGCCGAGGTGGGGCTCAACCTCATGGCCGGGGCGGCCGTGAGGATCTCCGAGGGATCGCTCTCCTTCCAAAACACATCATCCCCGATGCCGAAATACACCGGACGCCTCTCCTCGCTCTGCCTGGGACTCCTCTACGAAACCCCCATCCCGCGCCTGAGGGTCGGGCTGAGCATCTCGGGGATGAGGCTGAGCGGGAGGGATTTCCTCGGGGAGGAGATGGAGATCCCCAGGCTCATCTCCTTGGGGATCGGCTACGAGCTGAGGTTCAGGTCGAGGGGGATCAAGAGCGGGGAAGCACCCGAAAACGCCTTGATCCTCTCGGCCGATCTGCTCATCCCCTCCGACGACCGCCCGACGGTGAGGGTCGGGGGGGAATACAGGATGGCGAACGGGCTGGCTGTGAGGATCGGATACAGATCGGACGGCGATCTGGAGGGGCTTCAGAGGCTGAGCGGGGGGATCGGATACAGCTCCGCCAACTACACGCTCGATTACGCCTTCACCCCCTACGGCGACTTGGGGGACGTCCACAGGGCGGCCCTCACGATAAGGTTCTGAAGGGGTGCGCCGATGCCCAGCTTCATTCATTGCGCCGACCTGCACCTGGGTAGAACCCAATACGGGCTGGAGGAGCGGTTCGAGGATTTCGGCAGGGCGTTCGCCGGGATAGTGGATTACGCCCTTCAAAACGGGGTGGATTTCGTGCTGATCTGCGGGGATCTGTTCGACAGGAGGAACATAAACGCCAGGACGCTGATCCAGGCCACCGCCCAGCTAAAGAGGCTCAAAAACGCCGACATACCGGTCATCGCCGTGGAGGGGAACCACGACAAGGCGCTCAGGCGGGATAAGATCTCGTGGATGAGGTATCTGGCCGAGGAGGGGCTTATAAAGCTGCTTAAGCCCGATTTCGAGGGCGGGAGGCTGGCGCTCAAAAAGTGGGACGAGGGGTTCAAGGAGGGGGCCGTGTTGGAGATCGAAGGGGTGAGGATCTACGGGCTGGGGTATCTGGGATCGGTGGCCGGCAGGAGGCTGAGGGAGCTGGCGGAGATGATCGAACCCGACGACGCCTTCGCCGTCCTGATGCTTCACGCGGGGATCGGGAGGATGATGGGGATCGAGCTGGGCTCGGTCAAGAAGGAGGAGCTGGAGCCGCTCAGGGGGAAGATCGATTACGTCGCCCTCGGCCACCTCCACGGGAGGGCCGAAGTCGACGGGTGGATCTTCAACCCCGGCGCCCCGGAGTGCGTGGACGTCGAGGAGTCCAGGTATGACAAGGGCTTTTACCACGTCGAGGTGGAGGGCAAAAGCTTCAGCGCGAGGTTCATCCCATCCCAAAGGAGGGAGGTCTACCTGGGGGAGGTGGATCTCACCGGCGCGACCGATCCCGCCTCGGCGGCCGAGAGGGCGATTGAGGAGGTCGATTGGGAGGCGTTGCGATCCATGACCAGGCCGATAGTCCGGCTGGTGCTCAAGGGCGAGGTGAGGTTCGACGCGATGACCATCGACTTGGAGGCGATAAGAGCGGAGATAAACGCCAGGGCCGATCCGCTGGTCGTGGAGGTGGTCAACCTCGTCAACTTAGCCCCCCGCTCCGTCCGGCCCGCCGCCGGGTCGAGGAGGGAGGAGATAGAGAGGGAGGTTTTGAGGGAGATGATCTCCTCAAGCCCATACGGCAGGTGGACGGAGGAGCTCATAGAGGCCGTTTTGAGCTTGAAATCGAT
>QNBQ01000118.1 GCA_003645735.1 Candidatus Poribacteria bacterium | reverse complement strand
TGTGCCTGGCGGCGTGGCACTGCAGGTTGACCGCCGCGGGCAGGCTCGCTATGTGACACGGGTAAACCTCGATGTGAACCGCCAAGGCGGTGATCCTCCCGCCCAGCCCCTGAGGGCCTATCCCCAGCGAGTTTATCTCCTCCAGAAGCTCGTTTTCGAGCTGCGCGACCCGGGGCGATGGGTGGGGCTCCCCCACCCTCCTCATCAGCGCCCTCTTGGCCAAAATGGCCGCCGTCTCGAAATTTCCCCCGACCCCCACCCCGACTATGAGCGGCGGGCACGGGTTGGGGCCGGCCCGCTCGACCGTCTCCAGGACGAATTTTTTAAGTCCCTCCACCCCTTCGGCGGGCGTCAGCATCCTCAACGCGCTCATGTTTTCGCTACCGCCCCCCTTCGGCATGAAGACGATCCTCAGCCTGTCGCCGGGGACGACCCGGTAATGTATGATGGCCGGGGTGTTGTCCCCCGTGTTGACCCTGTCGAACAGCGGGTCCGAAACGATCGACCTCCTCAGGTATCCCTTCGAATATCCCCTTCTGACGCCCTCGTTTATCGCCTCCTCTATGGATCCGCCCTCGACGCGCAGATCCTCCCCCACCTCGACCCAGAGGACCGCAGTCCCGCAGTCCTGACAGATGGGCAACCTCTCCCTTCGGGCGACCTCCGCGTTCTCCAATATCCGCTTCAGAACCTCCCTCCCGATCTCGGACTCCTCCATCTCCAGGCCCTTCCGGAGAGCCTCCATCACGTCCTCGCTCAGCTCGCAGTTCGCCTCGATGCAGATCCTCTCCACCGCGTCGGTTATCCGCGAGACGTGTATGACCCTCATGATCGCCCTCCTCACTCTATCCCGTATCTCGCCTTCAGCTCTTTGATCTGATCCCTTATGACGGCGGCTTTTTCGAACTCCAGCTTTTCAGCCGCCTCCCTCATCTCGGCCTCCAGCTCGGCGATGATCCGCTTGACCTCCTCCGGATCGTTCACCTCCAGCGATGCGTATTTCTCCTCCTCGTAGGCCTCCTCGGCCTCCCTGATCACCATCGCCTCGACCTTCTCCTCCTTCTCGCGCTCGATCTCTATCAGATCCCTTATGGCCTTTTCGATCGTCGCCGGGGTTATGCCGTGTTTTTCGTTGTATTCGAGCTGTATCCTTCTACGCCTCTCGGTCTCCTGTATCGCCCTGCGCATCGCCTCGGTCACCTCGTCCGCGTAGAGGATCACCTCGCCGTCCACGTTTCGGGCCGCCCTGCCGGCCATCTGTATGAGGGCGGTCTCGGATCTGAGGAACCCCTGTTTGTCGGCGTCGAGGATCGCCACGAGCGACACCTCCGGCAGATCCAGCCCCTCCCTCAGCAGGTTGACCCCCACCAGCACGTCGAACCTCCCCTCCCTCAGCTCCTTGATGATCTGGGCCCGTTCGAGCGTGTGGATCTCGGAGTGCAGATACCTCGCCCTTATGCCCACCTCCATCAGGTAATCGGTCAGGTCTTCGGCCATCCGCTTCGTCAAGGTCATGACCAACACCCTCTGGTTCTTCCTCACCCTCTCCCTGATCCTGCCTATCAGGTGGTCTATCTGTCCCTCCGTTGGGTGGACGGTTATCTTCGGGTCGACCAGCCCGGTGGGCCGGATTATCTGCTCGACGACCTGCTCGCTCCTTTCCAACTCGAACTTTCCAGGGGTGGCCGAGACGAATATCACCTGGTTGACCAGCGCTTCGAACTCCTCGAATTTGAGCGGTCGGTTATCCAGGGCAGACGGCAGCCTGAAACCGTATTCCACCAACGTCTTCTTCCTCGACATGTCGCCGTTATACATGCCTCGGAGCTGGGGGACGGTGACGTGCGATTCGTCTATGAAGATGATGTAGTCGTCGGGGAAGTAGTTCAGGAGGCAGAAGGGCGGCTCGCCCGGCTTCCGCCCGTCGAAATACCTTGAGTAGTTCTCTATGCCCCTGCAGTAACCGGTGTGCCTGAGCATCTCCAAATCATACCTGGTTCTCTGCTCGATCCTCTGGGCTTCGAGCAGCTTGCCCTGGGATAGGAAATACTCGATCCTCTCCTGGAGGTCGGCCTCTATCTCCATCAACGCCTCCTCGAACCTCTTGGGGCTTGTTATGAAGTGTCTGGCGGGGAAGATGTCGACCGAGTCCAGCTCCTCTAAAACCTCTCCTGTCAGCGGGTCGATCATCGTTATCCTCTCGATCTCGTCGTCGAAAAGCTCGATCCTGTAGGCCACGTCGTCGTAGGCGGGGAAGATATCGATCACATCCCCCCTCGCCCTGAACCCCCCTCTCTCCAGGACCATATCGTTCCGCTCGTATCTCATGTTCACCAATCCCCTCAGCAGCTGTCTTCTGGGGATGATCTGCCCGACCTCCAGGCGCATCCTGTGGCTCATGAACTCGCTCGGGGGGCCGATGTTGTAGATACAGGAGACGCTGGCGACCACGATGACGTCCCTCCTCGTGAGCACAGCGGTCGTGGCCGCCAGCCTCAGCTTATCTATCTCCTCGTTTATCCTGGCGTCCTTTTCGATGTAGGTGTCGGTTTGGGGGATGTATGCTTCGGGCTGGTAGTAGTCGTAGTAGCTGACGAAGTATCGGACGGCGTTTTTCGGGAAGAGCTGTCTGAACTCGCTGTATAGCTGGGCTGCCAGCGTCTTGTTGTGGGATATGACCAGCGTAGGCCGCTGGACGTTGTAGATGACGTGTGCCATGGTGAATGTCTTGCCCGAGCCGGTCACCCCCAGCAGCGTCTGGTATTTGTATCCTTTGAGGATGCCCTCGGTCAGCTTCTCTATCGCCTGGGGCTGATCGCCCTTCGGCTCCATATCGGTGACCAGTTCGAACTTCGGCATATGAAGACCACCCCCGCGATGATTCTACACTATCGACCGGTCGCCTGGCAACTCCGGGCGGGGCTTCGGTTTGACGGAGTTCAACCGGTTCTGATATAATACCGGTGCGGGGTGATCGAGATGGAGGCCCACAAGGTCGATGAAGAGCAGGGGCGAGCGAGATGGTATGTCGTCCGCACCAGGACGGGCCATGAGGACAGGGTTCTGGATCATCTGAAGAACAAGAAGGCCTGTTTGAGGGTCTTCCTCCCCAAAACGGAGGTGACGGAGGTCAGGGGCGGGAGGAAACGGAAGAAGGAGAAGCCGCTTTTCCCGGGATACGTCTTCGTGAAGATGGTCTTCAGGGATGAGCTGTGGCACGAGATAAAGAGGACCCCCGGCGTCATAAACCTGATAAGCGCCGGCCAGAAGCCGATCCCCGTGGATGAGAGCGAGATAAGGGCGATAATGAAGATGATCGAGTCGGGCGAAACCCCACAAACCCCCGTGCCGTTTTCCGTGGGCGATACGGTCCACATCATCTCCGGCCCCTTCATGGGGGCCATCGGGACGGTCGAAGAGGTGAACGAGAAGAAGGGGAAGGTGAAGGTGTCGATAGATATCCTCGGCAAGCAGATTCCGATAGAGCTGGAGTTTTCCGATGTGGAGAAGCGGTGATCTCCTTTATCCGTTTCCTGCCGCCCCTTTTCGGGACGGGCAACCCCTCCGCCCGTCCCTCATTCGTTTGAGGAGGTTTTGAAGTGAGGGGGATGCCGCTCGGCTCATCGAGCGCCAATTTCGGAAGGGAGTTCCTCCCCGAATGGCTTCCCATAATAGAGCAAAGCGGCATAGAGTATTTAGAGCTGGTCTTCCTCACCTGGCATTTCAACACCGAGGACGAGGAGCTGATCGGGAAGGTGAAGGAGTTCTTCAAGGGGCCGAGGGAGCTGAAGCTGTGGTCGTGCCATCTGCCCACCGGCCCGAAGTGGGATATCTCCACGCTGGACGATGGGATGAGGAGGCTGATCCTCTTCGGGCTGAGCTACCACCTCGATCTGGCCGCCGAGTTCGGGGCGGGGATCGTCGTCGTCCACCCCAGCGCCGAGCCGATCAAGGACGAGGAGAGGGAGAGGAGGCTGGAGGCGGCCAGGGAGAGCCTGGCGGAGATCGAGAGGATGTGCAAGGAGAGGGGGCTGAGGATGGCCGTCGAGACCCTCCCCAGAAGCTGTCTCGGAAACACCCCCGAGGAACTGCTGAGGCTGCTTGAGGGGCTGGACGAGGAGGTGACCGGTGTCTGCCTCGACTCGAACCACGCCAACCTCAACGGCGACCTGGTCGATGCCGTCAGAAAGCTGGGGAACAGGATAATCACCCTTCACATCTCGGACAACGACGGCAAGGACGAAAGGCACTGGCTGCCGTTCGAAGGGGTCATAGATTGGAAGGGGTTCATCTCCGCGCTTCAAGAGGTCGGGTATTCCGGCCCCTTCCTCTACGAGGCCAAGGTCAAGGCCCAAACCCCCCACAGGGTCGCCGAGATACTGAAGCGCAACTACAAGAAGGTCATGACCTCCCCTTCCAAGGGGAGCGAAGGCCCACCTCGCCGTCCGGAGCGGCCCGCCGAGCGCCGTCGGGCGGTATGACCCCCGCCTTGCCTCACAGCCCCTCCCCCTGTTATACTTCCGGTGAAGCCCTAAGGGATCAGGAGGTGATATGAGGTGGTCAGGATAGGCCTGTTGGGCAGCGGGTTTGTGGCCGAGTTTTACATGCAGGGCCTCAGCCATGTGCCCGGCGCCCAGGTCGTCATCAACTACTCCAGAACCGAGAGGAGGGCGGAGGAGTTCGCTAAAAAATGGGGCATAAAGAGGTGGACCACCAGGATGGAGGATGTCGTGAAGAGCGACGATGTGGATCTGGTGATCATAGCCCTGCCCAACCATCTCCACAGGGACGCGGCCATAATGGCCGCCGAGAACAAGAAAAACGTGGTCTGCACCAAGCCGCTGGCCAGGAACGCCTCGGAGGCCAGGGAGATGCTGGACGCCGTCAGGGAGGCAGGGGTTATACACGGATACGCCGAGACGGAGGTCTTCAGCCCCGCCGTGATGCACGCGCGCAAGATGATAGAGCAGGGGAGCATAGGGAAGGTCTTGATGGTCAGGTCGAGGGAGGGACACTCCGGGCCGCACTCCCCGCACTTTTGGGACCCGAACCTGACCGGGGGCGGGGCGCTTAACGATATGGGGTGCCACTGCATAGAGGCCGCCAGATACTTCATAGGGAAGGATGTCAAACCGGTCGAGTGCATCGCCTGGGGCGATCTGCTGTATCACAAGGATAAAACCACGGCTGAGGACAACGCGGTGCTGCTTCTGAGGTTTGAGGGCGGACAGCTGAGCATCTCGGAGACGAGCTGGACGGCCAGGGGAGGCTTGGATCTGAGGAACGAGATCTACGGCACCGACGGGGTGATATTCACGGACGTGACCCGAAGCACCCCCATCAGGGCCTTCACGCTGAAGGGCAGCGGCTACGTCGTCGAGAAGGGAGAGGCCGAGATAGGATGGGTCTTCCCCTGCGTCGATGAGGCGTGGATATACGGGTATCACGAGGAGATGCACCACTTCGTGGAGTGCGTCGAAAAAGGGGTTACCCCGAGGGAGACGTTCGAGGACGGGTATATCGTCAACATCATACTGGACACGGCCTATAAATCGATGAGGACGAAGCGTTGGGAGCCGATAGAGATACCGAAGCTGTGAGGTGGGAGGTTGGCGGTCATAACGATATCGAGGCAATACGGCAGCGGGGGAGACGAGATAGCCCTTAAGGTGGCCGAGAGGCTGGGGTATGACCACGTCAACAAGGAGCTGATCTCGGAGGTGGCAAGGCGGGCGAGGGTGCCCGAGTCGGAGGTGGAGAGGCTGGACGAAAAGGGGGAGGGGGCCATATCGAGGTTCCTATCGAAGCTCTTCTCGTCCGAGAGATACCTCTCCTACCTCGGCTCGGCATACTGGGAGATGGCCCCTCCCTGCTACCCGAGCGAGCCAGTCCCGAGCATGTCCTTCCTCAACAGGGAGGATCTGCTCAAGTTCTTGAAGGCGACGATTTTAGACCTTTACGAGAGGGGGAACGTGGTTATCGTCGGGAGGGGAGGACAGGCGATTCTGAGGGGCAAGCCCGGCGTGATCCACGTCAGGATCGTCGCCCCGTTCGAGGCGAGGGTCAGGAGGGTGGCGGCGATGACGGGAGCGGGCG
>QNBQ01000117.1 GCA_003645735.1 Candidatus Poribacteria bacterium | reverse complement strand
TCCCGAACCGGTCGGCTATCTTAACGGTTATCAAACCTCCATCCAGCAGATCCCCTTCTTTGACGCGATACGAGCCGACGTATCGGCCCGTCCCATCGCTGTAGAGCGGCACCCCCTCGGCCACCCCGGGCAGATCGAAGGATGCCTTCCCGTCCGCTATGGAGGAGATCAGCGTGACGGTGAGGACGTCCCCTATTCCCAGCCGGCGATCCGCGTCGTGTTCGGCGCTCTCGATCGCCCTCCCCGCCTCGAAGGTTATGGCGTCGGGATGCTCGAACCTAGCCTCGTCCCCCTGGGCCGTCTCGAAGCTCAGGATCATCCTACCGTTTTCGACCCGATCCCCCTCCCTCAGCCTGTAGGAGAGCTTGTAAAGCCCGGGGCTCACCTCCTGAAGGGGGATATCCTCGAACCTCGTCCTGACCTCCTCGTCGGGGAAATCGCCCTCTATCGTCAGCCGAACCCCGCCGCCCGGCCTCCATCTCACCTCGACCTCGAAAAGCTCGCCTAATCTCAAGGGTCTTCTGGCGTTATGGGATATCCCCTTCACGAGGAGGGCGTTCAGCCTGTAGGTCGAATTGGGCCTCTCATCGGAGGGGGTCAGCTTGACGTAGTATAGGCCGGGCCGGGCGTCCGACAGGGCGATGGTGCAGCGCTGGGAGGTCGTCGGATCGGCCTCGGCTGAGGCGAGCGGGATGAGGTCGGCGTTGAAAAGCTCTACCTTCGTCCTCCCCACCCCTCCGAGCCTGCGGAAGGGTATGAGCAGCAGCCCGGACTCGCTCAGCTCGAAGCTCAGCCAGTCAACGTCCCCGTCGCCCCAGCTCGACCCGTAGATCCCCAGCTCCGGTTCGAAGGGCGAGGCGTATTCGGGCGACTCCCTGGGGGAGATGCCGTTGGGCTCAAGCTCGTAGGCCGTCCCCGGGGGAGGATCGCTGAGCGACAGGACGATCTGGTAGCCTGACCCCACCTCCTCCCCGGCGTTCGGAACCCTTATGTGGTAATCTCCGAAGGAGATCAGAAACTCGGTCGATCCGCATCCGCCGCTCAGGGGGGAAATGGGCAAGATGGAGACCTTAGATGTGTCCTCGAACAATTCCCCCTTGAAAACTTCGATTTCGGCGGGGGAAGCCGTTTTCAACCTCGAAAGCTTGATCGAGAGCAGCTTCGGGGATCTCACATCGGCCCTGAGCCTTATGAGATCCTCGTCGTCCGAGTCGAGATCCTTAAGCCCCATGAGGATCAACTTCCCCCCGCTCAGCTTCACCTCCGCCGTCCCGCCCTCGACCTCCCAGATGCCCGACGAAGAGGAGGGGATGTAATCGGCGGTCAGGATATAGGCAAATCCCCGTGTGACGTTTGAGGGTGAGACCTTAACGTAAACCTTCGAGCCGGGCCGGACGCCGAGGGTCGCGTATCCCTTCTGGCCGGTCGATGGCTCGGCCCTGAAGGCGGTCAGGGTCTCGCCCGTTTCGGAGAGAACCGCCACCTCGGTCGACCCGTCCCCTCCCGGCCGTTTGAACGTCACGGTCAGGGCCGTGGCGTTTTGGGGGAGGGTTATCTCGAACCAGTCGGGGTCCTCCTTCCACGACGCCGTGACCCCGAACATCTCCACGCCCAGCGGCAGCTGGACGGCCAGATCGGGCGAGTCGTTCGGCTCCGGCTCCCCGACCTTTCGCGGGCTGACGCTGAAGATCAGCTCGGCGGGGGTGGGATCCTCGACGAGGTTCGAATCCATGGCCTTGACCCTGACGATGTGTTCCCCCTCGGCCAGGTCGAAGAGGGCGATGTGGTTCTCCTTCGTGAACTCGAACTCCCCCCCATCGACGCTGTAGTAAAACCCGATGAGCCTCGCGCCGTCGAACGCCTCACCGCTCCACCAGATTACCAGGTCGGACCTGCCGACCGCCGTCGACGGGAGGGGCAGGATGAAGGTTTCGGGGGAGTGGGAGGCGAGCGAGGTGATCGGGAGGATGAGCGTCAGGATTAAAACGGCAGCTTTCGCCCTCATCTCCTCTCCCCCTGGCCCTTCCTGTTCTTATATTCGAGCATCGCCTTGACGAACGCCCTGAAGAGCGGGTGCGGGTCGAGCGGCTTCGACCTGAACTCGGGGTGGAACTGGACGCCTATCATCCAGGGGTGATCCTCCAGCTCGACCATCTCCACAAGCTCCCCTCCCGGGGAGAGGCCGCACAGCTTCAGCCCCTTGGAGGAGAGGATCTCGCGGTAATCGTTGTTGAACTCATATCTGTGCCTGTGCCTTTCGAGGATTATCGGCTGTTTGTATGCCTCGAACGCCTTGGAGTTCCTGTCCAGTATGCACGGGTAAAGCCCCAGCCTCATCGTCCCTCCCTTGTCGATTATCCCCCTCTGCTCCGGCATCAGGTCGATCACGGGATGGGGCGTGTTGGGGTCGAACTCGGTGCTGTTGGCCCCCTTCAGGCCGGCCACGTTCCTGGCGAACTCTATCACCATGCACTGCATCCCCAGGCACAGCCCCAGGAAGGGTATCTTGTTCTCCCGGGCGTATTTGACGGCCAGTATCATCCCCTCTATCCCCCTGTGGCCGAAGCCGCCCGGGACCAGTATCCCGTCCACGCCGGCGAACACCTTCCTCAGATCCCGCCTCCTGGGAAGCGATTCAGAGTCGACCCATTTTATCTTGACGCCCGTGTCGTTGGCTATGCCCCCGTGTTTCAAAGCCTCCTGCACGCTTATGTAGGCGTCGCTCCCCTTGGTGTATTTGCCGACTATGGCCACCGTGACGTGGTGTTTCGGGTTTTTCAGCTTCTCGACCATTTCACGCCACTCGTCCAGCTTGGGCGGGTTGTTCTTGAGGTTCAGCTTCCTTATCACGAGGTCGGCCAGCCCCTGTTTCTCGTAGATGAGGGGTATCTCGTAGACGATGTCGGTGTCCCTGCTCTCTATGACCCCCTCCAGCGGGACGCCGCAGAATATGGATATCTTCCTCCTGAGCTCCTCGGTCAGGGGCTTTCTTGTGCGGCAGATGAGGATGTCGGGTTGTATCCCCAGCTCCTGAAGCGCCCTAACGCTGTGCTGTGTAGGCTTCGTTTTGGGCTCCCCCCAGGAGAGGTAGGCGATCAGGCTGACGTGTATGTATAGGACGTTCTCTCTGCCCACCTCCCTCCCTATGTCCCTTATGGCCCACACGAACGGCGGCGTTTCGAAATCGCCTATCGTCCCGCCGATCTCCGTTATGAGGATGTCGGCCCCGCTCTCCCTGGCCAACTGATAAATCCTCCTCTTGATCTCATCGGTTATATGGGGTATCAATTGGACGGTCTGTCCCAGGTATTCCCCCCTTCGTTCCTTGGCTATCACCTCGCTGTAGACGGCGCCGCTGGTGAAGTTGGAGTGTCTGGTCAGCTCTATCCCGAGGAACCTCTCGTAGTGGCCGAGGTCCAGGTCGGTCTCCGCCCCGTCGTTCGTGACGAAGACCTCCCCGTGCTGGAAGGGGTTCATCGTGCCGGCGTCCACGTTGATGTATGGATCGATCTTGAGCGCCATCACCTTGTATCCGCGGTTTATCAACAACCTCCCCAGCGCCGCCGTCGTTATGCCCTTCCCAACCGATGAAACCACGCCGCCCGTGACAAATATGTATTTCGTCACCTGCCGAACCCCCTTGACGAAGCCTCCTCTTTTAAAACCGGTGGAATTCTATCACATCCCCACCCCGCCTTTCAAGCTTGTCAGGCCCCTGGGGGTATGTTAAAATACCACCGATTTTCCACTCCTCAGAGGCCCGGGGTGAAGGGATGAGGAAGGAGTTCAGCCTCAACCTGAGGATACCCAGCGATATGAAGTTCATCGAGTTCCTCGACGCCGTAATCTCCGACGTGCTGGAGAGGATAGACGAGCTGGACGAGGAGGACAGGATGGCCGTCAACCTCGCCCTGATAGAGGCCGGAACCAACGCGATAAAACACGGCAACAAAAACGATCCGACCAAAAACGTCCACTGCGACGTGACCCTCGAAGGGGATAAGCTCACCATAAGGGTGAGGGACGAGGGCGAGGGGTTCGACCCCAGCTCGCTCAAAAACCCCCTCGACTTGGAGCACCTGACCGACGCCAGCGGCAGGGGGATCTACCTCATAAACGTGCTGATGGACGAGGTCGAATACAGGTTCGACCTCTCCGGCACCGAGGTCAAGATGGTCAAATATATCGGCAGGCGGAAGGGGTGATGTCACATGATAATGACCTTCCTCCGCAAGAGGATCGTTGTCAAGTTCTTCTACGCTATAGTCGTCCTGGCCTTCGTCGGAACGATCTTCCTCGTGTGGGGCGCGAGGGGAAGGCTGAGGGGGCCGTCGAGGCCGGTCATCAAGGTGGACGGGCTGGTCGTGACCGCCGAGCAGTTCAGACAGGCCCTGAGACAGGAGATGGAGAGGATGAGGAGGCTTTACGGCGAAAACTACGAGAGGTTCATCAGTTACTCCGATATCGAAAGGGAAACGGTCGATAAGCTGATCCAAGATATGCTGATCCGGCTCCAACTGAGAAAGATGGGCCTCATAGCCCCCGACGCCGAGGTCAAAAAGGCGATAGCCGAAAACCCCTCCTACCTCCAGGTCTACCAAATCCTCGCCCGGGCGAACAGGGCGGAGGGGTATTGGAACTCGGTGAGGGAGGAGCTGAGCAGGCGGAAGCTGCAGGATCTGCTCTTCGGGATACCGATCGTGACGAAGACCGAGATCGAGGAAGAATACAAAAGGCGTAACGAAAAAGTCAAACTGAAATACCTGGAGTTCAGCAAGTCCGACTTCAGGGATCAGGTCAAGCCGACCGATGAGGAGATCCGGAGCTACTACGAAGAGCACAAGGAGCGATACAGGAAGCCGGACGAGGTGAACATCAAATACATCAAGATCGACCCGAAGGAGTTCGAGGACAAGGTGGAGGTGACCGAGGAGGAGATAAAGGGCTACTACGAGGCGAACAAGGAGACGGAGTTCAAGGAGGGAGAACAGGTCAAGGCGAGGCATATCCTGATCAAGGTCCCCAGCGGCGCATCGGATGAGGAGAAAAAGAAGCTGAGGGAGAAGGCCGGGAAGATCCTGAAGGAGATCAAATCGGGCGCCGATTTCGCCGAGATGGCCAGAAAATACTCGGAGGACGAGGCGACGAAGGATAAGGGAGGCGACCTGGGCTGGTTCGGAAGGGGGAGGATGGTGAAGGAGTTCGAGGACGTCGCCTTCTCGCTCAAGCCCGGCCAGGTCAGCGACGTCGTCGAGACGGTCTACGGCTACCACATCATAAAGGTCGAGGACAAGAAGCCCGAGAGGATAAAGCCGCTTGAAGAGGTGAGGGATGAGATAAGGGGGAAGCTGGCAAAGGAGACGGCGGCCCAGCTCGCGAGGGCGCTTGCCGATGAGCTGATATACGACGTGGAGCTGCAGGGTATGGAGGAGGCGGCCAAAACCGCGCCTCAGCGGGCGATCGAGGTCTACTCCAGCATCGTCGGCTCCGAGGCCGGGGATCTGGTGAAGAAGTTTGAGGAGAGGATCAAGGATTGGAAGCTCGAGGTCAAAACGACCGGCTTCTTCTCCAGAGAGGATGCGACCATACCGACCATCGGCAGCAGATACACGTATAGGAGACTAGTTGAGGCGGTCTTCGAGCTGAGAAAGGGCGATACGAGCGATGTGATCGAGATCGAAAGCTACGGGGGGAACGTCCTCGGATATTTCATCGCCCAGGTGATCGACAAGCGATACTCCCGGATACCGCCGCTCGAGGAGGTGAAGGGCGAGGTTGAAAGCGACCTGAAGGACGAGAAGGCCCTCGAGCTGGCCTTCAAGGCCGCCCAGGAGCTGATGAAGGAATACAAGCCGGGCGAATCGCTGGACGATCTGGCGCGCAGGTATAAGGGAGGGAAGGAGCTGAGGCCGAAAGAAACCTCGCTTTTCGCCAGGTCGACCTCGGGATACGTCCCCGGGATAGGGATCGCCCCGGAGATATCCTCGGCCGCCTTCTCGATGAAGCTGAACGAGGTGAAAGGGCCGTTCAAGGCGGAGAGGGGGGCATACATAATCCAGCTGGTCGAAAAGCAGGAGGCCGACCTGAAGAAGCTGGAGGAGGACAAGGCG
>QNBQ01000116.1 GCA_003645735.1 Candidatus Poribacteria bacterium | reverse complement strand
CCTTCGAGCTTCCCGAGATCCCAGACACATCCCGCTGCGATCGCGATCAGCGATAAAGCGGCCAGGAACCTCATCCCCCCACAGCCCCCGCTATGACCGTTATGAGCTTTTCGGGATGGATGTATTTCCGGGCCGCCTCGATCACGTCCTCCCTGCCGACCGCCGCTATAAGCTCGGGCGCCTTGCGGATGTAGTCAAGCCCCAGGCCGAAGAACTCGGCCATGGCGAGCTTGTGCGCCACGCCCCAGTTCGTCTCCATCGACAGGATGAACCTCCCCCTCAGCGCGTTTTTGGCCCTGTCGAGCTCCTCGTCCGATACCGGCTCCTCCTTGATCCTCTTCAGCTCCCTCTCGATGATCCGAAGCGCTTTCCCCACGTTTTTGGGGTTCGTCCCCAGTCCGACCCCAAAAGGCCCCTCGCCCAGCCCGGCCACATACCAGCTCCTCACGCCATACACCAGCCCCTGCTCGTCCCTGACGGCCGTGAACAGCCTGCCGCCGAACCCGCTGAGGATCTCGTTCAAGACGGAGAAGGCGTGGTAATCGGGGATGTTCCTCTTTATCCCCTTGTGGCCGAGGAGTATGTCGGTCTGGGATTTGTCCGGCATCGGGATCTCATGCCTGCCGCTTTCGGCGAAATCGACCGGCGGTATGGTCGGGTCGTGCGGCTCGCCTTCGGCCCTCCACCCCTCAAACGCCCGGACCACCGCGTCGATCGCCTCCCTCGGATCCACATCGCCGACGACGGCTATGACCGTCATATCCGGCCTGTAAAACCTGGAGTGGAAGGAGACCAGATCCTCCCTCCTCATCCTCGTCAGCGTCTCCTCGTCGTAGCCCGGGATGTAGCGGTAGGGGTGTCCCTCGGGGTAGATCAGCTTGTAAAGCAGCCTTTCAGCCACATTCCCGGGTATGTCCATCTCCCTCTTCAGCCTGGACAGGTCGAGCGATCGGATCTTCTCGACCTCTTCCTCGGGGAAGGTCGGGTTCAGCAGGCAATCGGCCAGTATCTCCAGCGTCTTTTCGAAGTTACGCGATGTGGAGCTGAGCCCGAACCCGACCGAGTCTATCCCTCCCCAGATGTTGACCGATGAGCCGATCGATTCGATCTCCTCCGCTATTCGGATGGCCGATCTGTTTTCAGTCCCCCTCATCAGCAGCTGGGCGGTGAACTCGGAGATTCCACCCAGCTCGGGCGGCTCGGCCCTCCCGCCCAGCTTGATCGCCCCCCTCACCTGGACGATCGGCAGGGCGGGGTTCCGTTTCGCTATGACGACCATCCCGTTCTCCAGAACCTCCCTGGCCGGCTCCCCATCCCCGCCGCTCCAGGAGGCGATCTCCGGACCTGCGCCTCCCGATACGGCGCCCGAGGCCCCTCCCTCGGGAACCAGCCATCCGACCGTCCTGTTCCTCTCCGTCAGATATCGCCCCGCGACCCTCGCCACGTCCTCCGCCCTCACCTCCTTCAGCTTGTCGAGATACTCCTCAAGCTGCTTGTATGAGCTTACCATCTCGTAAAACCCTATCATCCTCGCCTGGCTTGAGACGCTGTCCATCGAGAGGAGGAAGCCGGACTCCCTGAGGTTTTTGGCCCTCTCCAGCTCGGCCTCGCTCAGCCCCTCCCTGATCCCCTCGATCTCCTTCAGCAGCGCCTCCTCTACCCTCTCTATCGGCACCCCCTCCTTGGCCGTCGCTCCGAAGAGGATCAACCCCGGCTCCCTCAGCATCCTCACAGAGGCCCAGGCGGTCGTGGCCAGCTCCTTCTCCACCAACGCCTTATAAAGCCTGCCGCTCCTGCCGTTCATGGCCGACTCCAAGACCAAAAGCGGGTAGATATCGGGATGCGAGGCCTCGGGGATGTGGTAGGCTATGAGGACGTGGGCGAGGTTGGAGCGTTTGTGCAGCTTAACCCTTCTCTCGCCCATCTGGGGCGGCTCGGGCGGCCTGGCCCTCTCCGGCTCCTCCCCTCTGGGCAAATCGCCGAAATATCTCCCCACGAGCTCGATCGCCCTCCCCGGATCGATATCCCCCGCGATCACCGCCACAGCGTTGTTCGGGACGTAAAACCGCCTGTAATACTGCCACAGGTCATCCCTGGTTATCCGCTCCAGATCACACCTCCACCCGATGACCGGCCATCTGTAGGGATGAACCTGGTAGGCGATCGACTGGACGGTTATGTGGAGGTGGAAGAGCGGGTCGTTCTCCGCCCCCTCCAGCTCCGAAAGCACGACAGTTCTTTCGAGCTCCACCTCCCTCGGGTCGATCAGGCAGTTGACCATCCTGTCCGACTCTATCTGAAGCGCCACCTCTATCCTGTCGGAGGGGAGCGTTTCGAAATAGAGCGTGTAATCGAAGGAGGTCTGGCCGTTTAACACCCCTCCGTTGCCCCTCACCAGGTTGGGTATATCGCCCTTTTTGAACCTCTCCGTCCCCTTGAAGACCATGTGTTCGAGGTAGTGGGAGATGCCCGTTATGCCGGGCCTCTCGTCGGCCGCCCCCACCCTGTAGAAGAGCCAGAAGCTGGCGACGGGCGCCGATCGATCCTCCCTGACGAGGAGCTTCAAGCCGTTTTCAAAGGTGTGTTCCACGACCTTCATCATCTCTCCACCTCTCCGCTCGGGTTGACCAGAAACCCCTTGAGATCCCTCCTCCCGATGATCATCGGGTATTTAAGCCAGCTCCTCCTGGCGACCGTGACCTCCGACTCTATCCTCACCCCGTCGAGGTAGAAGGTGAGGGGGATCTTTATCCTGAGGGTCACGCCGTTCGCGCTGTAGACGAAGACGGCGTCCGATATGTCGGGATGCTTCTTCAGCCTCTCCTTGATGCCCCCCTCCCTCAACCTCCTGACCTCCTCCCTCGTGAGGGGCCCCTCCACCCCGAAGCTCCTGTAATATTCGATCGCGTCGCCGTATCCCAGCTTTATCGCCAGGCTCTCGTCTATCGAGCTTGAGTAAGCGCCCGTGTCGATCTTCGCCTTGACCTCGATCGTCTCCCTTCCGTCCTTCGAGACGAGCTTGACCGTCTCGACGGGGCCGATCACCCGCGCATGGTGCAGGCAACAGCCGAGAAGGAGGATCAGCAGGAGGGGGGCAATCCGAGCGGCTCCGTATCTCATCTCCCCACCACCCCTCGACGCGGCGATAGGTTAACATCGGGACGGGAGGGGCGTCAAGCCCCCTCCCTCAAAACGGCCGCCATAGCGCCTCTCAAGCTCCCTATGTGGAGCCTCTCGGGTATGCCGAGCCTGTTGTAGAGCCGCTCCGTCCAGAGCGATCTGTATGGGCCGAAGTTGACCAGCCCGAGCGGCCTGGGCGCGATCATGCCGAGCGCCTGGGGGATGTCGAGGATCCTCAGCACGCCGATTATATGCCCGCCGTCCAGGTGGGTGGTCGGTATGGAGTCGGCGACCACGCCGCCCACCTCCTCGTCGATCGCCGCCGCGTAAACACATGCGACGCCCGCATCCCCCCTGCCGTATAGGTAGATCCTCTCCCCCTCGAACTCCTTCCTGAGGAAATCGATCGCCTTAAGCGCGTCGTGTATCGCCACCGTCGTCCAGGTGAGCCCGACCCATAGGCCCGATCTGACCAGGTGCCTGAAGTCGGTCGCGTTGGAGGCATCGGGCGCGCTCAGGCCGGCGCCGCGCGGCTCGAAGACCGCGTAGGCGTGCCCGCCGCTGACCGACCCGACCCTCCCCATCACCTCTCTGACGCTCTCGCCCGGGTTGAGGATCGCCAGGATCAGCTTGCCGGTCGGCTCCTTCGGAGCCATGACCTCAAGCCAGACCTCCACCCCATCTATCTCGCCCCGGTAGACCAGGTGTCTCCTCTCCCCCGCCATGTAGTCGCCTATCATCTCCATCGCCAGCTTCTCCTCCGACCTCTCGATCCAGCTGAGAGGTGTTTCGAGCAGCTTACGCCTCAGCTCGCGTTTCGTCTCCTCCCACTCCTCCATCGAGTTCGGCAGCTTAACCCTTCCCCGTTTCGTTATCAGCTCCGGCAGCAGGTCGAGCCTGTCCGGCTCGGGCGGAGCGCCGTTGAAGACGGAGGTGACCCTCTCCTCCTGCTCCTCCCCGCCAAGCCCTATCATCGGCCTCTCCTCCTTGGCGACGTGCTCGTCGAACCACCTGTTTATCGTCTCGATCGCCTCCGGCTGGTAGGAGTGCGGCCCCGGATACTCGAACAGCTTGCATTTATCCGCCTCGCCGTAGAGCTCGTATATCCTCCGGATCCTCTCGAACATCCCCCTCCAACCCTCCGGCGTGTAGAGGCTGTCGTGTATGGCGAAGCAGAGCAGCAGAGGTCTAGGGGCGATCAGGGCGAACAGCTCGGAGGTGTCGCGCTGGAAGATGTTGAAGAGCATCATGCAGTCGCAATGTCCCCAGGCGTGTCTGTGGCCGACCAGCGTCTTTATGGAATCGGTGCCGGCCACCGACGCCACCGCCTTGACCCTCTCATCGGCGACGGCCAGGAAGAGCGAATGCGCCCCGCCGCCCGAGATACCCGTCGCCCCCACCCTTTCGGGATCGACCTCCGGGAGCGAGAGCAATAGATCCAGCGCGCGGATCGAGTTCCAAAGCTCCCCGCCCACGGGCGAGTATCCGAGCGATATCCAGTCGAACCTCCTCCCGTAATAAAGCCCGTGGTGATCGCCGGGGTTGTCGCCCTGCTCGATCGTGTCGAAGCTCAGGCAGATGTAGCCCCTTCTCGCCCACATGATCCCATGCGGCTGATACCCGTGAGTCCCTATGGGGCGGTGGCCGCAGACGTAGAGCACGGCGGGGAGCTTCCCCTGCGGCATCGGGTCGGGCCGATAGATGTGGGCAGCCCCCCACACGTCGGGCAGTATCTGATAGGCCACCTTCTCGACCCTGTATCCCTCGCCCCGGAACTCCCCCACAACCTGGACCTTGAGGTCGCACCTCTCGGGGAGCGGGTCGAGGCCCGTCATGGCGAAAAACTCCCTCAGCCTCCGCTCCCTCTGCGCCTTCCAATCCTCCAAGCCCTCTATCCCCTCAAACGCCCGGTCCGTTATCCGGGCGGCGACGCGGCAGATGTAATCCCAGAAGGTCGTCCCCATCCCTCACCTCCGCTCAATACACCCCGAACTCGAGCGCCGCCTCGAACATCGCCTCGATGTTCTCGGGCGGCACCCCGACCTGGATGTTGTGCACCTGGTTGAAGACATACCCCCCGCCGGGGGCGAAGTCCTCTATCCTCCTCTTGACCTCCTCCCTCACCTCCTCGGGCGTTGCGAACGGGAGGACGTGCTGGGTGTCGCATCCCCCGCCCCAAAACACCAGATCCCTCCCGAACTCCCTCTTCAGCCTGGCGCTGTCCATGTCCTGTGCCGCCACCTGAACCGGGTTGAGGATGTCCACGCCGATCTCGATGAAATCGGGTATCAACTTGTAAACCGACCCGCACGAGTGAAGGAACAGCTTCGCGCTGCAGCGATCCTTGATGTATCGGTATAGCTTGGCCTGCCTCGGCTTTATAAGCTCCCTGTAAAGCTCCGGCGATATCTGCGGGCCGGTCTCCATCCCCAGATCATCCCCCACCACGATCACGTCCACCCTGTCCCCCACCGCCTCGATATACTGCCTGAACCGCTCGATGTGCACCTCCACGAGCTTGTCCATGAGATACTCGGCGAACTTTCTGTTCACGGCCAGGTCGATCATGAACCTATCCCATCCCCTCAGGTTCTGAGCCGCCTCGTAGACGCTCCCGAAGAACCCGGCCTCCACGATCGCGTAGCCGCTCCTTTCGAGCTCGTCGATCCTCTCACTGATCCTCCGAAGCAGCTCCTTTGGAAGCTCGTATTCCCAGTTGTATTTCTCGATGTCCTCGATCGTCTCAGCGTCCTGGAGCGGGTGGTAGACGTCGTCGAAATAGAACCCTCCGGGGGGCATGCGGGATACGATCCTGCCCGTTTCATCCCTCAGGACCTTAGATCCGTCCGGCAGCTTTTCGGGGCTGAACCAGTCGGGCACCAGGCAGGGCGTCCCGTCGGAGAGCTCCCCCGGCTTCCAAGCCTCTATCATGTCCCATTTCCTCGCCTCCGGGAGCGTCGGCCTCACGTCGACCCCTATCCTCTGAAGCACCGGCTCCTCGACCAGCGCCAGCTG